>CAMVIL010000009.1 GCA_947167535.1 uncultured Ruminococcus sp.
CCTGAGTGAACTGTCTGAGGTAGATGACGTCGGCGCCTGTGCGGACGAAGGAAGCCGCGATGAAGTCAAAGCCCAGCTTTGCGCCGAACTGCAGATCGCGCATATCGGCGTCGCTGATGTAGGGCATCGAGAGCTTTACGCCGGGGACGTTTATACCCTTGTGATCCTTTATCTCGCCGCCGTGGATGACCTCGCACTTGATGTCGGTGTCGTCAATGCTTGTGACTTTCATCTCGATAAGTCCGTCGTTTATGAGAATGCGGGTGCCGATGCTGACGTCGTGGGGGAGCTTTTCAAATGTCACCGAGCAGATGGTCTCGTCGCCCACGACCTCGCGGGTGGTGAGGGTGAACTCTGCACCGTCGGGTACATTGACCTTGCTGTCCTTGAATTCACGCAGACGGATCTCGGGGCCCTTGGTGTCCAGCATGGTGGCTACGTGGAGTCCCAGCTCGTCGGAGAGCTTGCGGACTATTGCGAATCTCTTCTCATCCACCTCGTATACCGAGTGTGAGAAGTTGAATCTTGCAACGTCCATGCCCGCCTTCATGAGCTCGCGGATTGTCTCCTCGCTCTCGGTGGCAGGACCCAGCGTACATACGATCTTTGTCTTTCTCATATCTATCATTCCTTTTCCCATCGCAGTAAACTGCGCAATTTACTTTCTCATGCTGCCTTTCTGGCTTTGCTTTCGGCGGTATCCTCTGCCGCAGCGGAATCCTCGGCGACGGAGCTGGTCTCGTCGGCAGAATCGGTGCTGCTGTCCGAATTTTTGGACTTTGACTGCAGATAAGCCTCCACATATTTCTTGAAAACGGTATTGTCGCCGTTTTTGTCATATTTTACCTTATTAGCGACGTCGCTGAAATAGGTCATCTTTATATCCGTGAAGGCAAACCCGTCGAAGGTCTCCTCGAACTTTATCTCTATGTCGCCGCACTTGACGGTCACGTAGATAATGCCTTCCATGCGTTTAGCCGTCCACTTAGCCTTGGCTTTGTTGCCCAGTCTGTCGGCGTCGGGGTCTATCGTGGCGCCTATGGTCTTGAGGGTGTTTGTACCTTCCACGCCCGAGAGATTCGAGATGTTCGTCCAGTAGTTGTCCCTTACCTGACCTATCATCTTGGCGTCCCCCATAGCAATGCCCTGAGAGAAGCCGTTGGCGCAGGCGGCGTAGAATGCAAAACAGATGAAGATTATCGCCGTAGTGTTCTGGTCGCCTGTGATGACCACACGCTTGAAGATGTAGAGCGGCGGAAGTATCGCCGTGGCAGGGGAGAGGCCGCTGACGTCCACGCCTTTCTGACGCAGATACCGCCTGTCGAGCAGACAGGCAGTCGTCCATGATATGACACAGCATACCCAGCAGAGCACCCCGAGTGCAAAACGGTTGGCGTACATCTCGATGAACATGGTAAGCAGCGGTATTAATGCCGCAAACCAAAGCCTCGAGTTGCTGAACATCTTGTAACGGCTGTTGTTGTAGCCCGACGATACGGGAGTTATCACTCCGTTTTCGTCTATATTGACATTAAGTAATGAAGCCAGTCTTTTCATTGCTTTTCCTTTCGGTCGCAGACGCATGGGAGCGCCGCTGTTTAAACGGTCTGTGGACCAGACCATCGGTAACCGACAGAACATTCTGACGATTACTATTTAAGTATACCCCAGACTGATTGAAATGTCAAGTAAAAAAAATATTGCGGAAGGTATTGACAAGCGGGGGGAAAAGTAGTATAATTATATGGTGAATCGGCTTATGGGTGAGCTATGCCTGTTTGCTTATATGGAAAACGAGGAGGAAATAAAGTGCGACGTGCAAAGAAGCCTACATTCTTTATCGTGTTCGTGCTGATATTCGGCTTTGCTTATCTGACCTTCTTTGGTCTGCATTACAAGTACGGTGATATCAGGAACACTATTATCAAGGGTGTTGACGAGATCAGATGGGGTATCGATATACAGGGCGGTGTTAACGCTACATTCGGACCCGACGGCGATTACAAGGCCAGCGAGGACGATATGAATTCCGCTAAGGCTGTTATCGAACAGAGACTTCTGAACCTCAATATCACCGACAGTGAGGTATATGTTGACTACACCAAGAACAAGGTCATCGTATCCTTCCCCTGGCAGGCGGGCGAAACAGACTTCGACCCCGAGACCGCTGTAAGCGAGCTGGGTGAGACTGCAATCCTTACCTTCGTTGAGGGTTCGGAACAGACCGGTGCTCAGATCATGACCGGTGAAAATGTCACCAAGGCTCAGGCGGCCGGCTATGAGGATAAGGAAACCGGCGAGACCAACTGGGTAGTAAGCCTTGAACTTGACAAGGACGGTACCTCGGCATTCGCTGACGCTACCACAAGACTTGCAGGCAGCGGCAACATCTCCATCTGGATGGACGATGCTTGTATATCCGATGCTAACGTAAATTCCGCTATCACAGGCGGTAAGGCTCAGATCGAGGGTAACTTCACCTACGATCAGGCTAAGGCGCTGGCTGACAAGATCAACGCGGGCTCTCTGCCCTTTAAGCTTGTTGCTACAAGCACGAACATAGTATCGCCTACTCTCGGTACCGGAGCTCTTTCCGCTATGCTGATGGCAGGTCTTATCGCATTCGGCTTTGTATGTCTCTACCTTGTATTCACCTACAAGCTCCCCGGCTTCGTTGCCGATATCGCGCTGGTAGGTCAGGTAGTCGGCACCATCGCCTGCGTTTCGGGCTTCTTCAAGGATTTTGAAAGCTTCACACTGACTATCCCCGGTATCGCGGGTATCATACTCTCGATCGGTATGGGCGTTGACGCGAACATCATCGTTTCTGAGCGTATCCGTGAGGAGCTCCGCCTCGGCAAGACTCTCAACGGCGCTATCGAACAGGGCTACAAGAGAGCATGGAGCGCAGTATTCGACTCCAACATCACCGTAATTTTCGTTGCTATCATACTGATGGGCGCTTTCGGTTCCACCGACAGCATCTTCGGTACTCTGCTCAAGCCCTTCTTCATGGCATTCGGCGCTTCGATGGCAGGTACCATCTACTCGCTGGGTTACACCCTGATGATCGGTATTATCACCAACTTCATCTTCGGTATCCTCTGCTCTAGACTGATGCTCGAGTCGCTCACTAAGTTCAAGGCATTCAGAAAGCGCAAGTTCTTCGGCGTTGCCGAGGACGCTCAGGCTGTACCCGTTCTGGAACAGAAGAGATACAAGATCACCGAAAAGGGCAAGGTATTCTACATCGTTTCCTGCACTCTGGTGGCGTTGTTCGTGGCACTCACCGTTGCAGGTATCCCGAAGATCGCTATCGAGTTCAAGGGCGGTACCCTCATCTCCTACACCTACGAGGGCGACATCGACACCAAGGCTGTTGAGTCTCTCGTTAAGGAGACCATCGACGAGGACTGCACCGTAACCACAGGTGAGGACTACACCAGCAAGAAGACCACACTTCAGCTGTCCTTCTCTTCCAAGGGCGGTGTTGACGATACCAAGCAGGAAGCTCTCAAGGAGAAGATGCTTGAGACCTATGCTGACAACAAGATCGAGACTCTCGAGTCCACCAACGTTTCCGCTACAAACGGCCGCACCTTCTTTGCTAAGTGCATGGTAGCTCTGCTGCTGGCGGTAGTTGTAATGATCATCTACATCGGCTTCAGATTCCGCAACATCGGCGGTATCTCGGCAGGTGCTTTCGCAGTAGTTGCTCTGCTGCACGATATGTGCATGGTTTACGGCTCCTTCGTAATCTTCGGATTTGATGTAAACTCTAACTTCGTGGCAGTTCTGCTGACCATCATGGGTTACTCCATCAACTCCACCATCATCATCTACGACCGTATCCGTGAGAACAAGCGTCTGTACGGCAAGAAGCTGGACATTCAGGAGATCTCCAACCTCTCCATTTCTCAGACCATCACCAGAAATATCCACACCAACGTGACCACCGTTGTCACCATGATAATCGTTGCGGTAGTTTGCTCGATCCGCGGTGTTACAAGCATCCAGAGCTTTGCTATCCCGATGATAATCGGTATGCTGTCGGGTGTTTACACTTCGATGTGTCTCGCTCCGTCGCTGTGGGTAGCTTGGCAGAAGCACAAGGCCAAGAAGAATCCCCAGCCTACCACCCCGTCCAAGAAGAAAAAGTCCTCTTCCAAGGGCTATAAGGACACGGGCTACGGCTACGGCGCTCAGGTTTAATTGAAATTCAAAGGCTGTCGCAGAGATGCGGCAGTCTTTTTTTGTCTGTGGACTTACTGCGTGAAAAAATTTTTTTCAAAAAATTTCTCCAAAGGTGTAATATTTCCTGACAGCCTGCGTCAATATAGATGAAAGCGATCAACACCCCGAACAAATCTAAGGAGGAATCATTATGAAAGCAAAGAGAATATTAAGCGCAGCAATGGCACTGACAATGGTTATGGGTATGGCTTCCTGCGGCGATACCGCAAAGACCGATAACGGAACGTCGGCAGAGAAATACGCTAAGGCGGCTCCGTCATTAAAAAGCGGCGACACTGAAAAGGCAGGCGCTTCGGGCGACGCTGAGCTGAACGATGCTCCCGAAGCTGCAGCTGAAGCTGCTGACGATGTCGCGGCGGGCATAGAGGCAGGCGACGCCGCTGAGTGCGAAAAGTCGCTGATGGGTGAGCGTGAGATCACTGCCGATGCTTTCGGAGAGGCCGATGACTTTGGCGGCGACGCTACTGCTCCTGCTGACACTCCTCTTCCGTCGGCTGGTCAGCTGACAGCAGGCGTCTGGAACGATAACAACAACTGGAGCTTCTTCGCGAACCTCGTAAACAGCGAAACCGTGAGATTCCCCAGCTTCGGTATAGATCCCCGCGACCGTATGGCGATCACCCTCAAGGGCGACGACGGTGAAGTTATCGCTAACGCTAAGGTGAAGCTGCTGAGCAGCGAGGGCAACCCCCTCTGGAGTGCTGTCACCGACCGTCAGGGCAGAGCGTATCTGTTCAGCTACGGAAGCGCGGCTAACAAGGTTGAGGTCGAGGTCGGCGGCGAGAAGCAGACCTTTGAGGTTGATATGAAGGTGAGCTCCGGCGACGAGCAGAGCAAGAAGCAGGTCTCCGATAACTCCGCGGAGCTCGTCTTTTCGGGTAAGAACGGCGACAAGGGCACTACCGACGCACAGATCATGTTCATCGTTGACACCACCGGCTCTATGTGCGACGAGCTGCTCTTCCTGCAGTGCGAGTTCGCTTCGCTGGTGAAGGAGGTCGGCACCGACGGTATCGAGTACGCCGTCAACTTCTACCGCGACGAGGGCGACGACTACGTGACCAAGTGCATGGATTTCACTTCCGATGTTAAGGTGCTCACCGCTGCGCTGATGGCTGAGACTTCCGACGGCGGCGGAGATATCCCCGAGGCGGTGGGCAGAGTTATGCAGGAGAGCATCACCGACAACAGCAGCTGGAAGCAGGACACCGTGAAGATCGCCTTCATGATCTTCGACGCGCCCCCTCACGGCGAGGACTCCGAGCAGGTGGATAACGCTGTCCGCGCGGCAGCTGAGAAGGGCATCAGGCTCATCCCGATCATTTCTTCCAACAGCGAGCGCGAGACCGAGCTCTTCGGCAGAGCGGCGGCTATCACCACCGGCGGCGACTACGTTTTCCTGACCGACGACAGCGGCATCGGCGACAGCCACCTCGAGCCCATCGTGGGCGATTACGAGGTCGAGAAGCTGTATGACATTATCGTCAGACTGATAAACGACTACCGCAGCTGAGAAAATGAAGTATGATGTGAGAACAAAAGATAAAAAACAAGCACTCCGCTTTTTCGGCGGGGTGCTTGTGTCTTTTGATGTATGCCAGACCGCAGATTACTTCTTGTAAGCTGCAACGATCTCGGAGATGTAAGCTGTATGCCAGTTGTTGTCGGCGTACTGAGCGTCAACGATGCTCTTGTCGAAGAACCCGTCGGCGTTCATGTCGTAGCTGTAGAGCTTGCGGCAAACGAGGATCAGCTCTGCCTCTTCGTAGGCTGTAGTGCTGTCGAGGTAGAGTGCGGTCAGTCCCGCAGCCTGAGCCTTGCCGTTTCGGTCAAAGTCGCGTCCCGACTTGCTTCCGCAGAATCCCAGCGCCTGCTTCATGTCGGCAGGGTATACGCTCAGCGTGAACAGCTCGCCTGCGTCTACAAATTCCTTGGTGTAGCGGCTCTTCCTGATGTATGCGGTGGCGACGGGCTTGTTCCAGAGAATACCCATCTGTCCCCAGGAGGCGGTCATGGTGTTGCTGCCGCTCTCGTCGCCTGCGGTAATGAGCATCCACCTGTCGCCGATGGTGCCGAACACGTTGAAGTCAAGCTTCCTGATGTCGATCTGCTTGAATCCCAGCTCTGTCATTTTTTCTGTCATGTCAACCATACTGGAACTTAGGCCAACTCCGCGATGGTCACGCCGTCCTCGCCCTCGCCGTAGAGTCCTCGCCTCGACGACTTCACACTCGGATGACGTTTAAGATGCTGCCGTACGGCATTTTTCAGCACACCCGTGCCAACGCCGTGGATAATAGTTACTACCGACACGCCCGAAAGCACCGCCTGATCGATGAAGCTGTCCATCTCGTAGATGCCCTCGTCGCAGGTGTACCCGCGAATGTCAAGCTCGCGGCTGACTTTGCGGGTGGCGCGGCTCTCGACGCCGCGGTGGGTGACGTGGCCGCTTTTCTTCTTTGCGCTCTGCTTGTCGGGCTTGCTCTCGTCCAGCTTGAGTCTGCTGACTGCCACCTTTGTCTTCATCGCACCCATCTGCACAAAGCACATACCCTTGCTGTCGGGCTCTGCCGAGACAACAGCCTTGCGCCCCGAGTCGATGAGGATAACGTGGTCGCCCTTTTTGAGCGGGCGGGGGAGTACATACTCCTCGGTGCTCTCGCTGACGGGGTTCGCCTCTAAGTACAGCTTGTTGACCGTCTGTTTCTGACGGTGCCGCGCATCGATGGCCTTGTTGGTGAAGTTTTTCTGCTCCTTCTGTTTTCTCAGCTCGTCCAGTTCGTCGATGAGCTCCTGAGACTGCTTCTCCACGCTGCGGACAAGTGCCGCCGCCTCGCGCCTAGCCTTTTCAAGTTCAGCCTCGCGGTCTTTGTTGAGGCGCTTACGCTCCTCTGCAAGCTCGTTGCGGAGCCGTTCCGCTTCCGCTCTGTACTGCTCTGCCTCTGCCGACTTTTGCTCAAACTGCTCACGCTCGGCTTCGAGGCGCTCCAGTATGTCCTCAAAGCGGCGGTTCTCCTCGCCCACCAGCGACTGTGCCTTGACGATAATGTCCTCGGGCACGCCCAGCTGGCGGGAGATAGCGAATGCGTTGGACTTACCGGGGGTGCCGATTATCAGCCGGTATGTGGGCGACAGCTTCTCCACATCAAACTCACAGGAAGCGTTCTCCACGCCATCGGTGTCCAGCGCGTACATTTTCAGCTCCTGATAGTGGGTGGTGGTGATGGTGCTGGCGCCCTGAGCTTTCAGCCGCTCGATTATCGATACGGCGAGCGCCGCGCCCTCTGCAGGGTCGGTACCGGAGCCCAGCTCGTCCATCAGCACTAAGCTGTTGCCGTCGGCTTTCTTGAGGATCCTAACCACGCCCGACATATGCGCCGAGAATGTCGAGAGGTCGTTCTCGATGGACTGCGAGTCGCCGATATTCACAAGTATGTTTTTATAGACGGAAATATGACTGCCGTCGGCGGCGGGGATAAGCATTCCGCACATGGTCATCAGCGTCAGCAGACCGACGGTTTTCAGCAGCACTGTCTTACCGCCCGTGTTGGGACCCGTTATGATGAGCGTCTCGAAATCCTCGCCGAGGGTGAGGCTGATCGGCACGATCTTGTTCTTGTCAATGAGCGGGTGCCGCGCTTTTTTGAGTATGATGCGCCTGTCGTCGTCGATCTCCGGCTCGCAGGCAGACATTGCCGCCGCGAGGTTTGACTTTGCAAAGTAAAGGTCGAGCTGCACCGCCGCGTCGTATCCCGAGCGCAGCTGCTCAGCGATCCCTGTGACCTCGGCGGAGAATGCCTTGATAATACGGTTGATCTCTTCCAGCTCGCGGCCTTCGAGTATCTTGATGTCGTTGTTGGCTTCCACCACCGCCGCAGGCTCGATGAAAAGCGTAGAGCCGGTGGACGATGTGTCGTGTACGAAGCCCTGCACCTGACCCTTGTGCTCGCTCTTGACGGGGAGAACGTAGCGGCCGTCGCGCATGGTGATGATGTTCTCCTGCAGGTACTTGTTGACGCTCTGGGACTTTACCATCTTCTCGAGGGTGTCGCGTATCTTCAGTCCGCACTGCGCTATCTTGCGGCGGATAGACGCCAGCTCGTGGCTCGCGTCGTCGGCGAGTTCGTTCTCGTCGATGATTGACACGTCCAGCTTGTTCTCCAGATACTTGTTCGGGAACAGGCTCTCGAAGAGGTAGTCCAGCTCGGGACGCTTTTCCTCGCACTTGTCGTACCAGTCGCACAGCCCGTTGATCTGAGTGAGTAGCCTGCGTATGGAGATGAGCTCCGCGAGTGACAGTATCGCTCCCGACTCCGCGCGTTTGAGCGCCTGAGCACAGCCGTCCATTCCATAGAACATCGGCGTGCCGTAGCGCGATGACATATCCAGCGCCGCCGAGGTCTTTGCCACCTCGCGCTTGACGTTGAACAGGTCGGTCGAAGGTTTTTGCGCCAGAGCCAGCTTCTTTGCCGCCTCGCTGACGCATTTTTCCGAGAGCATTTTAAGTATCTTAGGCAGCTCCAGCGCCTCTATGTATTGTTCAGTGTATTCGTTTTTCATTTATCTTTCCTCATAAAAGCTTGTAGAATCTCAGCGTATCAAATCGTTTTCCGAACTGATACCTGATGTAGTTTTCGCAAAATGTGTTGAGTCTTACAAGGTAGCGTTCGCTTAGCCGAAAGCTGAACAGTCTGTCGAACTCTACCAGCGCTATGAACCTCACGGTGTAGAGCATGGTAGCGTCCAGCTCGGCGGTGAAGCGGTCGTCGTCGGGGTTCTCCGTCTGAACGGAGGTGATGCCCTCGCCGGTCTCGGCACAGGCAGAGCAGGTCAGCTGTCCCGTCCGCATATTGAGATACATCAGCTCGTCCTCCGCCTTGTAGCAGATATGGCAGCCGATAAGATCAGGACGGTAGCCCGTTTCGCAGGCGAGTCTCAGCTCGAAAATAGCCCTCAGCAGTTCGACATCGCGCTCTCCCTTGTCGAGAAAGTGGAGGGTGTTGAGGGTGAGTCGGAGTATCTCTTCGGCGTTCTCGGCGCTTTCGCAGGCATATCTTAGCAGATCGGAGAAGTAGCAGGCGAGGGCGAGCTTTTTAGCGTCGAGGCGTATCTCGTAGAACATTCTGATGGGCTCGCTGCTGTTGTAGTAGTAGTGGGTGACGTTTTTGGCGTCCCGCTTTTCCTCCAGCGAAAACTCGGCATAACAAAAAAGCTGCGTGGAGGAAACGCTCTTCTTGCTCTTTCTGCCCCCGCGCACGTAGACGCTTATACAGCCAAGCTCAGCGGTGAGGATAGTCACCGCCTTGCCTGTCTCGCCCGAATCTCTTTCGGAGATAACAAGACCCTTTATAGTAAGCAATTATTTCACTTATCCTTCCGCGTCGGCAAGGTCATCCGCTCGCTTTACGGACTCCGCGTATCTCAGATAGTCGGAGACCGCTCCGGTTCTGACAATCTCCTGCCAGTAGCTTTCGGTGCTGCTGTTCATTATGTTCCACGCTCCTTTCGGTGATACTACTATTATCCCGAAAATCGCGCGGATTATTACAGCTTTTTACGACAATCCGAAATTCTTTATCAGCGCTTCCTTATTTCTCCAGCCTTCCTTGACCTTTACCCAGATGTCAAGGTTCACTTTTATCTCAAAAAACTGCTCCAGATCAGCTCTCGCTTCACTGCCGATCTTGCGAAGCATCGCACCCCGCTTGCCGATGACGATGCCCTTGTGGGACTCGCGCTCGCAGTATATCGTTGCGGCAATGTCCAGTATCGGCTCGCCCGAAGCCGTGTCACGCTCGTCAAGATTCTCGATGGTCACCGCGATGCCGTGGGGCACTTCCTCGTTGAGACAGTTGAGCGCCTTCTCGCGGATCATCTCCGCCATCAGCACCTTCTCGGGCTGGTCGGTGAAGCTGTCGTCGGGGAAGTAGTGGGGACCCTCCTGCGCCTTCGATGTGATGTACTCCATGATGATGTCCAGCCCCTCGCCGTTCAGCACGCTGATGGGGATGACTTCCTCAAAGTCGGCGATCTCGGAATACTCCGCGATGCGCTCCAGCAGCGCTTCTTTGGTGAGCAGGTCTGTCTTGTTCAGCACCAGTGCAACGTGGGTGCGGCTCTTGAACGCCGCCGCCAGCTCCCGCTCCGCGTCGGAGAGCTTCTTGCCGCAGTCGCAGACGAGAAGTGCTACCTCAGCGTCGTCCTCGGCGTCGCTGACCGTCTTCATCATGTGCTCGCCCAGCTTGTTCTTGGCGCGGTGCTTGCCGGGGGTGTCGATGAACACGTACTGCGTCTCGTCTTTAGTCAGTACGCCCGTGATGCGGGTGCGGGTAGTCTGGGGCTTTGCGGAGACCGCCGCTATCTTCTCGCCGACCAGCGCATTGAGCAGCGAGGACTTGCCGACGTTAGGTCTGCCGACTATCGTTACAAATACATTCTTTGAGTTTTCCATATTCTTTCCTTCCGTTATGCAGCTTTGCTGCGTGTCCTGTATTTTAAAGTTCGTGAGTTATCTTCCCAGGATGTAGAAATGCGTCAGCCCGAACCACTCGCGCACCCAGTAGGTGGGGATAAAGCGAAACTCGGTGTCGGCGGAGTAGGCGGTCACACGCTTGGCGCCGTTCTTCTTCGCGATGAGCGAGGCGCGGTACTGGTGGTAGCCGTCGGTGACGATGGTGATGTCACGCCCCAGCCCCAGCTCGTCGGTGATGTCGAAGCTGAATTTTATGTTCTCGGCAGTCGAGGTGGACTTGTCCTCCATGATTATACGGCTGCCGGCGATACCGTGGTCGGTGAGGTAGCGCCGCATGGCTTCCGCCTCGCTGATCTTTTCGTTCCTGCCCTGTCCGCCCGACACTACGCACATAACGTCGGGGTGAGCCTTCATTGCTTCCACCGCCGCGTCGCCCCGCCTGCGGAGCATTTTAGTGGGGTATGTGCCCTTGACCTTGCAGCCCAGCACGATGAGAAGCTCAGGCTCGTCAGGCTCGTTTTTTTGCTGACTGTACATTTTTATGGACAGTACCACAGCATACACAACACAGACCGCCATTATAACGCCCAGTGCGGCAAGCAGGGCGATACCTGCCTTGTGCCCCGCCAGCCTGCCGATGATCTTTCCCGCCTGCGACGAGAATACCGTGAGTATAATAAGCAGACCGCAGAACAACAGAGCGGCGACATTTCCTATGTTGAATACAGGGAATGCCGCCCAAAAAAGCCCCGAGAGTATGATCTCGGCAGCCACTATGACCGATTTAATGATCGTTGTTTTCATTTAATGTCTCCCTGTGAGCGCTAGTCTCTCTTCTTTAAAGGCGCACAAATAAAACCTATCCAGCATACGATGGACAGAACAAATGCCGTCAGCATGAACATATGCCTGCCAAAATACGCAGCGATCTCCCTGATGACCGCCCCGTCAAAATACAGAGTGATCCCGACAGCTGCCGCCGCTATGGCAGTCAGCAGAACTCCGCCCGCCGCGGCGTCCTTTGCAAGACCCGCCAGCGTGGTGTGTTCGGGCGAGACAAAGTCCACCACCGCTTCTATTGCAGTGTTGACCGCCTCAGCGCCCGTCACCATTCCGATGACCGCGAAGACAGCGATCTTTTCGCCCCGCGTGAAGTCGTAAAACGGCATCAGCAGAAGAACGTAAAACGCCGCACAAAGATGCACGCGCATATTGCGTTCGCCGAGTATGCAGGCAATTATGCCCTTTGAAGCATATACAAATCCCCGAAGAAATCTTATCATTGATGCGAATGTTCGGAGATGACGAAAGTCTCGTCGCGGGAGATACCGAGCTGAGCGAGTATAGCCTCTTCCTTCTCACGCATTATGCGCTCCTGAAGGGAGCTCTCCTCGTGATCGTAGCCCAGCAGATGGAGCATCGAATGAACAGTGAGGAATCCTACCTCGCGCTCCAGCGAGTGACCGTACACCTGCGACTGCTTTTCAGCGGTCTCAAGCGAGATTACGATATCCCCGAGCTGAGCTGCTCCCGTATCGGGATCCTCATCGAACTCATCGTTTTCCCCGAGCGGGAAAGAGAGAACATCGGTAGATCTGTCGATGTCTCTGAACTCTTTGTTGAGCTTCTGTATCTCCTCATTGTTGACAAAGGATACGCTGACCTCTGCGTCTTCCTTGAATCCCTCAGATTCAAGTACCGCGTGGCAGCACTTGCGGATCAGTAATCTGATACCTACAGGTATCTTTACTTCCGTCTGTTTGTTCGTAATAAGTACCTTTACCTTACCCATTTTTGTGACCGCTTCCCCTTTCGTAGTATTTTTCGTAAGCCCTGATGATGTTCTGCACCAGCTTGTGGCGCACAACGTCTTTTTCAGTGAACCGATTGATCGAAATGTCGTCTATGTTTTTCAGCACCTTCATAGCCTCGATAAGTCCCGACCTGCGGGAGTCGGGCAGGTCTATCTGCGTGACGTCGCCCGTGATGACTATTTTGGAGCCGAACCCGAGCCTCGTGAGGAACATCTTCATCTGCTCAGGAGTGGTGTTCTGTGCTTCGTCGAGTATTATAAAACTGTCGTCCAGCGTCCGTCCGCGCATATACGCAAGGGGCGCTACTTCTATGCACCCGCGTTCCTGCTGTCTGACAAAGTTCTCAGGCCCCAGCATCTCAAACAGCGCGTCGTACAGCGGTCTGAGGTAGGGGTCTACCTTGTTCTGCAGGTCGCCCGGCAGGAAGCCCAGCTTTTCGCCCGCCTCAACAGCGGGTCTGGTGAGGATTATCTTGTTGACCTCGTGCGCCCTAAACGCCTTGACCGCCATAGCCACCGCAAGATAAGTCTTGCCCGTTCCCGCAGGGCCTACGCCCAGAACGACGGTGTTCTGACGGATAGCGTCAACGTATTTCTTCTGCCCGAGGGTCTTGGGCTTGATGACTCTGCCCTTGAGGGTGACGATTATGCCGTCGTCCGAGAGCTTCCCGATCTCGCCCTCCAGCCCCTCTCCTACGAGAGAGAAGACATAGTGAAGGTTCTGCTCGTTAATGCGCTCGCCCTTGCGGCAAAGCTCCAGAAGTGCGTCGACTGCTTTGGACGCTCTGTCGATGACCTCTTCCTCTCCGATGAGTTTGAGCCCGTCGCCGCGGGTAACGGCCGAGATACCGTATTCCTTCTCAAGGGCGTGTATATTATCATCAAAGCTTCCGAAGAGGCTCAGTAAATGCTCTGTCTCATCAACAGTTATGATCTTCTCCATATATTAAAAAATAACTCCGATCCTTGTACAGTTTATGGCTGCAACAGATATAATAATATCGCCACACAAATAGTATACCACATTCTGAATTAAAATGCAAGAAAAATCAAAATTTTTTTGTGAATTTTTATCTAATTGTACTAATTTTCTTCATACTCTGTCGAACTTTCCTGTATCTCAGGGGTTTTGCCGTCTGATATTTTGGGTAAAATG
>CAMVIL010000010.1 GCA_947167535.1 uncultured Ruminococcus sp.
GATCACTACTCGCTCCGACTGGTCGCTGGTGGGCAGGAACTTGATGACGCCCTTGGCCGACAGCAGGTTGCCGATAAAGCCTATGAACATAGCTACCGCCATGGAGATTATTACCCATACCGAAGCAATGCGGCGGGACACCTTTACTTTGTCCTTGTCCTCTATCGCCATAAAGCGGAGCAGTATGTGGGGCATACCAAAGTAGCCCAGACCCCACGCAAGGGTGGAGAGTATCGTCAGAAATCCGTAGCTCGAAAGCTCGCCCGAGCCTACGTTTGTGGTGGAGGTCAGTGACAGATACTGGGGTATAGACTTTGCATTGTCCATTACCGCGTCAACGCCGCCCGCAGTGTTGACGCCGAAAACTACCAGCACTATCAGCGAGATAGTCATAACGATGGACTGCATAAGGTCGGTGGTGGACGCCGCCAGGAATCCGCCTATGCCCGTGTAGAAAATGATGATTACAGCACTTGCGATCATGGCAACGTGGTAGTCGATGTCGAACAGCGAGTTGAACAGCTTGCCGCAGGCAGCAAATCCCGAACCGGTGTACGGGATAAAGAATATCAGAATGAATATCGCCGAAGCCGCCATCAGCACCTTGCTCTTGTCGCGGTATCTGTTGGCGAAAAAGTCGGGGACGGTTATCGCTCCGCACTTCTGCGAGTATATACGCAGCCTCTTGGCTACACAGAGCCAGTTGAGATATGTTCCCAGAAACAGACCGATTATCGTCCAGCTTACCTCTGCAGCGCCGCAGAGATAGGCAAGTCCCGGCAGACCCATTATGAGCCAGCTGCTCATGTCCGATGCCTCGGCACTCATCGCCGTCACCAGCGGTCCCAGCTTTCTTCCGCCGAGGTAAAAGTCCCCGACGCCCTCTGTTTTCTTTGAGCTGATAATGCCTATCACGACCATAAGTATCAGATAGGCAGCTATCGTCGCTATGATTATCACGTTTGCCAATTTTCTTCCCCCAGTAGATTTTTTTATTTTGCGGCTTGCAGACTCAGTAGTCCTGCTCGCCGTCTTCTGACTTTATAAGCTCGATGGCAGTCTTGACCTCGTCAAAGCTGTAGCCCTGCCGCACAACGGCGGCGATAAGCTTCTGCATCACGGCGTGGTCGTCGGGCTCCCAGTACTTTGCGTACCGCCGCTCGATAAGCTCCTTCGCCCGAAGCTCTCCGCCCTCAGCGTAAGGCTCCAGCGCGTCCTCGATGACGCTCCTCGGCAGACCCCTCTGCCGCATCTGCATCCGCGCACGGTAAGTGCCGTAAAGCTTGACCTCGATAAGCTGCCTCGCGAAGTTCTCCGCGAACCGCTCGTCGTCTATGAGCCCCTTGTCGGAAAGCTCGTCCGCCACCCCGTAGGCGATATCCTCGTCGTACTTGCGCAGAAGCTTTGTCACTATCTCCGCATAGCAGTGGTCGCGGTAGTCAAGCAGATAAAGCGCCCTTTCACGGGCGCGTTTATACATGGGATCGTCTCTGTCCATAAGGGTTTAGTTCCCCAGACTGCTGATGTCCACGGGAGCAAATTCCTCGAAGTTGTCCTCAGCCGAAACGTCGTCTATCGAAAGCTCCTTGGCTGCCTTCTTCTTTGCAACAGCAGCTTCGGCCTTTTCCTCAAGCTTGGACTTGGCGCTCTCGGAACCGCCCGCAGGTCTTCCTGCTGCGGCAGCCTTTTTCTTCGCAAGCTCTGCTTCCTCTTCCGCCTTCTTCTCAGCGATCTTCTGCTTTATCTGCTCCTCGAACTCCGCCATGATGTCGGGATGAGTTGCTAAGAACTCCTTGGCGTTGTCTCTGCCCTGACCCAGCTTCATGTCGTTGTAGCTGAACCATGCGCCGCCCTTCTTGGCGATGCCCAGATCCACTGCAAGATCAAGCACCTCGCCTGTGCGGGAGATACCCTTGCCGTACATGATGTCAAACTCGCACTCCTTGAAGGGAGGCGCCACCTTGTTCTTGACGATCTTGACTCTGGTGCGGTTGCCTATCATCTCGCTGCCGTCCTTGATGACCTCGCCCTTGCGGACGTCCATTCTTACGGAAGCGTAGAACTTCAGCGCTCTGCCGCCGGGAGTTGTCTCGGGATTGCCGTAGATAACTCCGATCTTCTCGCGTATCTGGTTGATGAAGATGCAGGCGCAGTTGGACTTCGCCAGCACCGAAGTCAGCTTTCTCATAGCCTGAGACATAAGTCTCGCCAGCTGACCTACGTGGGTGTCGCCCATGTCGCCGTCGATCTCAGCCTTGGTGACCATAGCCGCTACCGAGTCCACAACGATGCAGTCGATAGCTCCCGACCTTGCCAGAGCCTCGGCGATCTCAAGCGCCTGCTCGCCGCTGTCGGGCTGGGACACGATAAGGTTGTCGATGTCAACGCCTAAGTTTCTCGCATAGATCGGGTCGAGGGCGTGCTCAACATCGATGAACGCTACCTCACCGCCCAGCTTCTGGGTCTCGGCGATGCAGTGGAGCGCCACGGTAGTCTTACCCGAAGACTCAGGACCGTACAGCTCGATGATACGTCCTCTCGGGATACCGCCGATACCCAGCGCCATATCCAGCGTCATTGAGCCGGTAGGTATCGCCTCGATGTCCAGATTCTGCTCGGAGCCCAGCTTCATAACAGCGCCCTTGCCGAACTTCTTCTCGATATATTCCAGCGCAGTTTCCAGCGCCTTCTTCTTCTCGTCAGCGTCGGTGATATGGGTCACGGGTCTGGCTTCGGATTTCTTCTTCTTGTCTATTGCCATGTTGGTTTCTTCCTTTCTCGGTCGATCTCAAAGAGCTTCCGTGCTCTTTGTTCTGTATATATTCTATCACATCAGATGTTCAGAATTTTTATAACTGCAAGTTTTTTCGGGGAGTTTGGGAGTTGGACTCGATCCGCTTACGCTCTCTCGCCCAATTTAGTTTGATCTTCTCTTTCGTTGCGCCTGCGGCGCAATTGGGAGCTCTGCTCCTAAACTTTTTTGCTTTTTGACAGGTCCTCAGCAGTTACTTATTATCCAGCTGCTCGTAAAGATTCACGTTCCGGCTCTCGATGTACCTGCCCATCACCACGCGGTTGATGCCCGCCATATCCTGACGTACACGCACGTCCTTCAGGCCCGCCTGAATCATGATCTCCATGACCTCATCTTCCTGACCCGCGCCTATCTCAAACAGCATAACGCCGTCGGGATTCAGTCTGTCCGCCCATATGCGGACGATGCCGCGGTAGAAGTCGAAGCCGTCCTCGCCGCCGTCCAGCGCCGTCGCAGGCTCGAAGGTCACTTCCTTCTGCAGTCTCGCCATGTCCACCGCGTTGATGTAGGGCGGATTGCAGGCGATAAGGTCAGCCTTCGGCAGGCTCTCGGCGGTCTTGCGCTCCAGCGCGTCAGCCACAACAGGCTTGACACTGCTCTCCAGCTGCCTGATGTTGCGCTTTAAGTAGTCCGCCGCCGTGTCGTACTTCTCGACGCAGAACACCTCAGCGGTGTCCAGTTCCTTTTCTAAGGTGATGCCGATGCATCCCGTACCCGCGCACAGGTCGATGACCGTCAGTGATTTCTTGTCAGCACAAAGCTTCTTAGCCGCGTCGATGAGCGTCTCGGTGTCGGAGCGCGGTATCAGCACGCCCTCGCCCACGTCAAAGGTGCGGCCGTAGAAATCCCATTCGCCAATGATGTACTGCAGCGGCTCGTGAGAAAGTCTTCTCGCCAGCAGAAGAGCGCAGCTCTGTATCTGCTCGGGAGTAGCCTCAGCCTTTCCGTCGATGCGGCCTCTCGCGTTGATTCCCAGCGCACAGCCCGCAAGCTCTCTGGCTTCCCAGTGAGCGTTTGAAAATCCCTGCTCGGTGAGCTTTTCCGTCAGGCTCATAATAATATCATTGTATGTGTAGTTTACCATTTATCAGCACCGTCCTCGGGTATGACCGCCTTCATGGCGGCTATCGCGCATTCTATCTCGTTCACCGTAGGCTCCGAGGTAGTTATCCTCTGTATCCAGAGACCCGGCGCCGAGATTATCCTTGTAAAAATATTATCGTATCTGCCCGCGATCATAATGACCTCGTAGGCAATGCCCGTCACAACGGGTATCAGTATCAGCTTGAACGCCACTCTGAGCAGCTTGTGCTCCCATGTCACACCGAAAACGGTAGTGACAAAAATGCTGATGAACAGCACAAGAAAGATAAAGCTTGTACCGCATCTCGGGTGGAATCTGGTCTGCTTGTTCACGTTCACCGGCGTAAGGTCAAGCCCCGCCTCGTAGCAGGCGATGGTCTTGTGTTCCGCGCCGTGGTACTTATACGTCTTGGCGATGTCGGGCAGTTTAGCCGTCAGCGCCGTGTAGCCTATGAAAATAGTTATCTTCAGCAGACCCTCGATGATGTTCTTCACCACAGCAGGCATCTCGCCCGTCAGCTTTTCCAGCAGGCTGACCAGAAGCACGGGGCAGTAGACGAACAGCACCACCGCTATCGCCACGCCGAACACCATCGAAACGGTAGTCAGCACAGGCATAAGCTTGTCGCCGAACTTATCTGTCAGCCACTTCTCGAACTTAGTCATTTCCTCTTCGTCATCGTCGGTCATCTGCTTGTCCGCCGACCTCGACAGGCACTTATACCCGTCCACCATCGAAACCACGAAGTTAAATATTCCTCTCACAAAGGGAGTCTTCCTGAACCAGGGCAGTTTCCCCGCCCCCTTGAGCTCCCACTCGTCTATATCTATACTCCCGTCGGGCATTCTGTTAGCCATCGCCATCTTACCGATACCGCGCATCATAACGCCCTCGATAACAGCCTGCCCGCCTATTCGGGTCTTAAATTTTTCTTGTCCGCGCATTTGTTCGGTTGCACCTCACTCGTTTGTTATATTCTCTATTTCCTTGCCTTGGTCTCTTCTCAAAATCATTCCTGCCGTAGAGCAGAAAAAGGGTGCCGTCTAATCTCATGTACGACTCTCATTTTTTGAAAATACACATTAATTATACCATAAATATTTGAACATTTCAAGTATTAATCCCGCTAATTGTAGCATTTCCCGAAAAAGCCGCTCTTGTATGGTCAATTCTGCCAATAATTGCAGTTTGACGAAATGTCGGATTATTATATATTTGTGTATTGACAATCCGACTAGGTTGTGGTATACTGTAAAATGAAGGAGTTTGGGACCTCTCTCCGAGACCGCAGAAAAATGAGGTCGTCATTCACGTACAGCCGCGCATGGCAGAAATAAAAAATAACGGGTCTTGGACCTCAAGACGCCGCTGACGTGTAAAAATATGGAGCAGGATTATTTATATGAGTAAAAGTGAGAGCTTGAGACGATACCTGTTATTTGTGGTAAGTCTTTTCTTCTCGGCACTCGGCGTTGCGTTCATCAAGCACGGCGCACTGGGCGTATCCCCAACATCTTCTGTCGCAAACATTTTAAGTCTGAAATTCACGAAGCTGACTCTCGGCGCGTGGGTAACGGCGTGGAACCTTCTGCTGATACTCGGTCAGGTAGTGATACTGAGGAGCAAGTTCAGCGCGATACAGCTGCTTCAGCTTCCGCTGTCCTTCCTGTTCGGCTGGTTCACCGATCTCGGAATGGTGATCGTGGACAAGTTCCCCGTACACGGATACGCGGGCTGCATGGCGTTTCTTATCATCGGAATAATCATCCGCGGCTTCGGCGTTTCGCTGAGTGTCATCGCAAACATTATCCTCAATTCTAACGAAGCATTCATCAAGGCGATCTCGGACACCTACAACAAGTCCTTTGGCAACACCAAGATAGTTTTTGACATCACGAACGTTATCTTAGCAGCAGGGCTTTCGCTGGTATTCTTCGGCAACATCGTTGAGATCCGCGAGGGCACGATAATAGCTGCGCTGCTCACCGGCTTTGCGGTCAACATTTTCAACAAGCTGCTGACCGACCCACTGAACACTGTAATGACCTGCCGCCACATCAGAGCGACCAAGTCCCGCAAAGCTGCCAACACAGCAGAAGCGGCATAAACAAAAAGAGCTAAGGCTTACCTTCATTGGTAAGTCTTTTTTGTGCAGTCGTTCTCCTCAGCACGCCCCGAATTTTCCCAAGAAAAAAGTCGCAGGGCATTTCGGTTGTCCTGCGACTCTTATTTTTTGTTCCGTCTTGGATAGGCGTGGAAGTTGGACTCGCGCCGCCGGATCCGCTTTATTGGCTACGTTTAGTTCGTCTTATCCCTCATTATCAGAAGCCTTATCGCCCCGATAACACAATTGATCGCCCTCGTCGAATCTTCCGTGATATTATCGGGCAGGTTCTGCTTGCTGCGCTCAACGTTCCATATTGCCGTCAACACCGCGCCCGCACGCACACCTCTCACCAGCGCTACCGAAAATACCGCCGCACACTCCATCTCCGAGGTCAGACACCCGCACTTCTCGTAGCCGCGCCACTCGCTCGTCAGCTTGTCGGTCACCGCCGACGCCTCGGGCTCAACCTCGCCGTAAAAGCTGTCCTTAGAATGCACAACGCCAACATGGCAGCTGTTGCCGAAGCTTCCGTCGCAAAGCTCCGCGGCAGAGTCGGCAAGCGCCCTGACTACCTCAAAATCCGCCGCCGCAGGATACCCCTCGGGGAGATACTCGTGACTCGTGCCCTCGCTGCGTATCGCCGCCGTGGCGATGCAAAGGTCGCCGCCTACCACGTCAAGCTTTATGCCGCCCGACGTGCCGATGCGGATGAACGTGTCCGCTCCGCACTTGACGAGCTCCTCCACCGCGATAGCCGCCGAAGGCCCGCCTATTCCCGTCGAGCATACCGACACGGGAACTCCGTCCAGCGTGCCCGTATAGAGATTGTACTCTCTGTTCTGAGCTATCTGCCGCGCGTCGTCCAGCAGCGCCGCGATCTTCGGCACTCGTCCGGGGTCGCCGGGAAGAATAACATATCTCCCGACCTCGCCCTTCTTGGCTCTTATGTGAAACTGTCTCTCGCCGTCCATGATAGATGCCATAAAGCTCACCTCGTCCTGTGTCACTTGCAGGATCTTACTCCTGCGTCTCGTCTGTTCCGCCTATACTCTCCATGTAGTCACCCGTGCTGTTGAGCGAACTCATATAATTCGGCATATTCTCCGAAGCCGAAGCAAAAGTCGTGTCAACGTCTTCCATGCGGGAGTTCTTGAGCTCGGCTTCCTTCTGCAGCTGCTGTTCCTGCCACTGCTCGAAGCTCATGCCGTTGTTGATCTTTTTCTTCTTTTTGGCATTGATACCGGCGATAAACAAAAGCACCGCCATCACAGTCAGAACTCCGCCGGGTATCAGCGCAGTCTTGAACTTTTTGCCGTCGCCGCCTCTTGCAAGGTAGTAAACATCGGGGCTGTCGGGATCGTACTTTATGCTGACCTGATCGTCCTTGTTGAAATCCTTGCTGGTTCTTTCGTCGGTAAGCCCGAACTGTTCGCCCTTTACCTCATAGACCATATCCGAAATGTAGACATAGTAGGTCTCACGTACAGTGTGCTTGTTGCGCCTGCGGGTACGTGTGCGAGTCTCGACGGTAACGTTGGTAACGACAGCAATAGTATCTGCAGTACATCTGGCCTTGAGTGCTTCGGTCTTTTTGTCAGTGAAATATCCCACTACGACCATTTCCGCCGCCATCACAAACAGCACAGCTGCAATAACGAAAAGTGCTATCGGATTTGTCCTGGCATTACGATTTCTTCTTGCCATCTTCTGCCTCCTTGTCACCTGCGGTATCCCTTGCTATCTCTTCGAGCTGTTTCTTCTTCTGCCATTCCTCAAAAGAATCTCCTTCGGGATCGGTCTCAAATTTCTTAGGTCTCGTCCTGATAAACTGGGTAAATACCATCACCGCAAGAAAAGCCATACCTACACCAAACAGCACCGAAGCTATGGTGTTCATCATCCTGAACTTATCAGAAGCCGACTGATCGTCCTGTATCATGACCAGCGAATAGTCACTCGGGTCATACATAATGTTGATGACATCATCCTTTTTCAGCTTTTGCTTAAACTCAACGGTATTGATAAGATCCGCATGAATGCTGCTCCCCAGCGAATTATCATAATACGCCACCTTGGGACCGTAGTAGTATATCCCCTCTTTTTCCTGCCCTTCCTCGATGACCTTCGCTCTGGAGGTCACCGTGCAGGTTCCCGAAAGATTCAGATACTCACGATAAGGCATATACCCCTTCACGATCAACACAGCCGAAACACAAATGCACGTCATAAACACCAGCAATCCCAGTGCCGACGGCGATATCTTTAACTTACTCATACCTACACCCTTTCAAAAAATCATTAAATACCACCTTAATAATACCACACCCTCCCCCCTTTGTCAATCTTTTTTTTTCGACGCGCAGTCGCTCCGCTGCGCGGAGACTCGCAAAGCGGTACGCCTATTTTGTGCCGCGGCACTTGCATGAGCTGTTCCCTCGGTTTGCGACCTCTGGCGTGGTCAGCCGTTACCTGCCCTTGAAGTAGACACGGGGAAATTGAGCGAAGCGCGTTTGCCGCCTGCCCTTGATGGCTTCTACGGGGTAGGAGTTCAAGGGCAGGTTTTCCATAACAAAAAAGATATCCCCACAAAAACAAAAAACCTACCCCCGAAAATAATCAGAGGTAGGTATGATTTTCCGTCCTGCGGATCACAGAAGTCTCTTCATGCAGGTAATGTTGTTGTACTTGGCTACCGAGCTGAGGTATGAAATAACGATACCCGTTGCGGTAGACTCAGCATGAACGATCTTGCCGTCGCCTATGTACATAGCTACGTGGTAGATGGAAGAATAACTGCTTCCGCCGAAGAATACGAGATCTCCGGGCATAAGATTGCTGTAGCTTACCGATGTGCCGTAATTAGCCTGTGAAGCGGCATAGTGCGGCAGATTGATGCCCACCTGTCTGTAGGAGAGCATTACAAGACCCGAGCAGTCAGTAGCACCGTACTTTTCACCAGCCCATACATAGCTTCCGCCGACCATGCCCTTCGCATAGTTGACAACTATGTTGACCTTTGTAGTGCGGTCATCGTCCTCGTACTCAACGTCCATGTCGTCCTCGGGCTCTGTAGTAGTCGGAGGCGCAGTAGTAGTTTTCTTAGCCTTTGTAGTGGTCTCGGGCGCCTGAGTAGTCGGCGCGGGAGCCTCGGTAGTAGTCTTGGGAGCATCCGTCTCGGGAGCTCTTGTAGTGGAAGCTGTAGTTGTATTAGTAGTCTCTGCGGGCTTATCAGGCTCGCTGCTGTCGGGAGTAGATTCCTTCTTGGTGGTCTTGGCTTTCTTCTTCTTTTTCTTGCCGCCATCAGAGGAATCGTCATCGGGAGCCTCTGTCTCGGGCTCGGTGGTAGTCATAGTAGTCGTAGTGGTAGTCGCAGTTCTTGCCTTCTCGGCGAGTTCTGCGTACTGATTAGAGATATCACCCGACATCTGAAGATACCCCGAGAGGTCGCAGTTGAGCGCCTCAATGGAAGTACCGTATTCGTTCTGTAATCTGAGCAGTTCAGCCTGCTGATCGGCGAGCTGTTTCTGCTTCTTGCCGTATTCCGCGCTCTTAGCCTTAAGAGCGGTGCTCTGCTCGTCGAGCTCAGTCTGATACTCTTCGATCTTGGATTTCTGTTCGAGCAGCGAGTCTATGGTGTCGCTGTCATGCTTAGCGACTCTCTTGACCAGCTCAACTCTCATCAGAACATCGAAGAAGGAGTTTGCATTAACAAGCACCTCTGAGTAGGAATCATTACCTGCCACGTACATAGCTCTGAGTCTTTCCTTAAACTCAACGATATCGGTGCCGATCTGTTCCTCGCTCTGCTGGAGGTTATACTGAGTATCGCGCATCTCGCTGTCGAGGTTAGCCATCTCGTCCTCAAGCTCAGCGGACATCTTGGTTATCTTTTCTATCTTCTTCTTGATAGTCTCAGCCTTTTCGTTAACAGCGTCCAGCTTTTCCTGCTGACCCTTGATATCGCTGCCCGCAGCTGCGATCTTCTGATCCAGCTCTTTCTTTTTCTTGTCCAGCTCATCCATCTGTTTTTCGTACTCAGCCTTGGGGTCATCAGCGACAGCTGCACCGTTCACGGCGGTATCGAGCTTTATGAGCCCCTTATCCTGACCGTAAGCACCGAACACGGAGACCGACAGAAGGACTGCCAGCGTAGCCGCAGCGAGTCTCTTCAATATGTATTTTTTTCTGACTGTCATCATTATAAAAACATCCTGTCCTTTTCTGTTACGCCCAATGAAATCGGGCTGTCACAATTGAAAACGTTTAACGCTTTCCGACTGTAATCATTAGTTACCGGATTGTAATTATTATACCGCACCTAAGCAAAATAGTCAATAGAAACAGTCCCCTTTCGTCATCTTAGACAATAATTATGTGTATTTTTCACAATAAATTAGCCAGATAATAGTGCATTTATCAACATTCCATTAATAGCATATTACAGTCACTTTACAGTTTTCACCCGCTTTTCACCTTATACAGCGCGTTTTTGGCGGCGGGATCCGACATATTGTGGTCGTTGTGACTGCGGTGCGATCGAGGGGAGTTGGACTCGAATCGCTTGCGCTCTCTCGCCCAATTTAAAATCGGCACTGGTGGGTTTCTCGCGATGTGGAGACCTTCTCTCATTCGGAGCCTTTAAGCCGAATAGAGATTTTTTGTGCCGATTTTAAATGCTATATTCTTTTTGTTTGAAGCGGGCTGTTATGTTGGTGCTTTGCTTAAGTTGCAGCTTACGCTGCAAATGGGAACTCTGCTCCCAGACCCTCGCAAGGGGGACCCTTTGAAAAGGGTCTCCCCTTGATTCCCCCTAAACTTTTTTGTCTTGCCCGCGTTTGTTATTTTCCAACGCAGAATTTCGAGAACACCTCGTCTACCACGCTGTCGGTGATCCTCTCGCCGGTCAGCTCAGCCAGCGCCTCGGCGGCGTCGCTGATCTCTACCCCGATGGCATCAAAGGTCACACCGAGAGCCACACCGCCCTGCGCGTCCTCGAGAAATGAGAGCGCTCTGTCAAGGCAGTACTTCTGCCGTTCGTTGACAAACAGCACACCGTCCTCGCTGCCCCCGCCGAGATACATCTTCTCGATGGTCTGCTCCAGCTCCCGCTGACCGTCACCCACCTTCGCCGAGATGCCGATAGTCGTCAGCCCGTCCAGCATCTGCTCGTACTCGCTCACGTACCCCGCGTCGGAAATATCGCTCTTGTTGATGAGTGCCAGAACCTTGACGCCGCCCGCTGCCGCAGAACCGCGTATCTCCTGTGTCAGCCGCCTGTCGTCGTCGTCGGGTCGGGCGCTGCCGTCGAATACCGCGATCAGCAGAGCGCTCTCGCTGAGACGTTTCTTCGCCAGCTCGACGCCGATCTGCTCCACCTCGTCTTCGGTCTTGCGCATACCCGCCGTGTCTGCCAGTCTCAGCACAACGTCCCCGACCCTCACCGACTCCTCGATGATGTCGCGGGTGGTACCCGCCTTGCTGGTGACGATCGCTCTGTCGTACCCCAGCAGCAGATTCATGAGGGTACTCTTGCCCACGTTCGGCTTGCCGATTATCGCCGCAGGGATACCCTTTTTTAATAGTATACCCGTGTCGTAACTCTCCGAGAGTTCCCGCGCCTCGCCGATGACCTCACTGAGCTCGCTCATGAGCAGCTCCTCTGTCACCTCGGGAGTCTCCTCGTCGGGGTAGTCCACCCACGCCGCGATCTTTCCCAGCAGCACCGTCAGCCGGTGTTTCATGCCGTCGATCCGCTGAGCCAGCCGACCCTGCCGCGCGAGACCCGCCGCCTTCATGGTAAGCTCACCCTGTGCCGCGATCATATCCGCCACAGCCTCAGCCTGTGTCAGCGAGAGCTTGCCGTTTATCAGTGCAAGCTTAGTGAACTCACCACGCTCGGCAGGCCGTGCGCCATTTGCGCAGCACAGTCTGAATATCCTCTCGGTGACGTAAGTACCCCCGTGGCAGGAGATCTCCGCCGAGTCCTCGCCGGTGTAGGAGTGAGGCGCTCTGAAAATAGTCAGCACCGCGTCGTCGATGCGTTCGTCGCCGTCCATCACTCTGCCGTAAGCGCAGGAGTATCCCGCCATTTCGGCGACCTTCTTCCCGCCGAAGAGGGCGAACACCCTTTCCGCCACAGCGACAGCCTCTTCGCCGGAAATCCTCACCACCGAAAGCGCGCCCTCGCCCGCCGCAGTAGCTATCGCACAGATCGTATTACTCATCTAAACACCTCATTCTCCGTCCATCGTCCTAAGCTTTTTCCAACAGAACCATGCCCCGACGCAGACCGCCGAAGTAAAGACCGTCCGCACAGGTATCGCCGCCGCCGAATATTTCAGTATATTCCCCGCCATATTGCTGACAGTGTGCATTATAACAGCCGCAGGCAAAGTCACATTCGACCTCCCGAAAGCGATACCGTAGTAGATTATGACCGTGACAGCAATGCAGAAAATCGTGCCCTCAACCGCTGCCCAGAGATTGACCCAAAATATTTCGGGCGCCGCCCTGTCGGTACCGATCAGTGCAAAGCAGGAAATCCCCGCGCCGATATCTTCATAAGCGCTGTGCCCGACAGCGTAACTCACCGAGTCCCATCGGCTGTTGAAATGGTCGTACAGATATTTGAGCGCGATAAACTTCGAACCCTCTTCAAAGATACCGTAAAGCATTCCCCGCTTGATAAAATACGCAAGGTCGATCGTGTCGCCGAACCCCATTTTGATAAAGTAAGCCGACAAAAACACAGGAACGCACACCCCGTACGCCACAAACGCGGGAGCGATCAGCACCCCCGTCTTTTTCCGCAGGATTATCAACAATATCGGGCAGAACATCAGTCTGACGAGCCCCGCCATCAGGCAAGCAGATCCCATAATTACTCCACGACCTCAAACATTCCCATGAACCCTCTCAGCTTCACGCCGATATCGGTCTCGGGGGGCAGGAGCGCCATCGCCACCTGAAAAGGCTCGGCGGAGTCCGTGTCGGTCTGGGTGAGGTAGGCGTAGTCGCCCTGAATGTCTGTCACTATAAAATCATGCTGTTCCATATTATTACTCCATAGTTTTCTTATTTTCACAACGGATTCTTCTTCATCTGCCCTGCATTCCTCGGATACTTCTCGGGCGTTTTCTTCGCCTTGCGGATGACTATCAGCGTGCGCTCGTCGCCGCTCGGCAGAGCGTACTCCCTGCACAGCTCCACCTCGCCGCCCAGCAGCTTCACCGCCGACTTCGCATCGCTCAGCTCCGCCGCACCGTCTCTGCCTTTGAGCGCATAAAACCGCCCGCCGACTCTCACAAAGGGCAGACAGTACTCACTCAGATCCCGAAGGTTCGCCACCGCCCGCGCCGTCGCAATGTCAAAACTCTCCCGCAGCGGATTGCCGCCCTTGATCGACCGCCCCGACTCCTCGGCTCGGCCGTGTATCAGCTCCGCCTGCACGCCTATCTGCCCGCAGACCTCCCCC
>CAMVIL010000011.1 GCA_947167535.1 uncultured Ruminococcus sp.
ACGCTCTGTATCGAGCCGTTGACGTTGTTGATTATTATATCGGGAAACTGCTTGCCGCGATTGTAGTATCCAAGCATACCCGCGTTGTACTTCTTGCCGATGACAAGGCTCTGCAGCTCGCGGAAGATGGTGTCTATCAGCGCAGAGACCATGAGCTTCCAGCCGAAGGAAAAGAGTATCTTCACGCGGTCAAATTCCAGCACGCGCTTAGGACGCCACTTGACTATCGTCAGCAGCAGTATGCAGATGGCGATACGGCTGGAGAGCTGCTGACCCACCAGTGCCCATACGCCGAGTCCCATGTATGCCATGATTATACCGATGGAACCGGAAATGATCACCGAACCGATGGTGCAGTACATAAGCTCCTTGAAGCGCATCTCGCGGGCGACCTTTGCGTTCTGTATGGAATTGAAGGCTCCCGGAATGAGCACCAGCGCCAGCACTCTGAGTATCGGCTTCAGCTTCGGCATACTGTAGAACAGCGCGATAAAGGGTGCTGTGAAGAACAGTATGATATACAAAGCTATCGCTATAAAGAGGCTGATGTAGAATATCGAGGAGTAGTCCTTCTCGGTGATGTCCTTTCGCTGTATCAGCGCGGTGTTCAGACCGCTCTGTACAAAGACCTGCGACACGCTTATGAAGATGGTGAGCATCGTCAGCAGACCGTAGTCTGTCGGGTCGAGAAGTCTTGCAAGTATTATCTGGACGATAAAGGCGATACCCTGATATCCGACGCGCTCAAGAAATTTGAATATCAATGATTTAATTACTACCGATTTCTCGGACTGTGAAGTTGGTTTCAAATCATTTATTTCTCCTTTGTCAGTATCTCCGAAAGGCGCAAGTGACGCTCTTTCGGTGTTTTAGCATCAGAATCTGAATCTGAAATGGTTTGACGCCGATACGCCGTAGATCATAATGAATATGAACCAGTAGAGTGCGATATAGCTTACGATAACGGAGTTTACAGCTACCCTCTCTTCAAACTTGTCCTGCTTGAACACATTTTTCAGCATTGGTATCAGCATTATCATGAAGAAGTCGCAGAAGATAGAGATTCTTCCGCCGTACACCGTCTGGAATGCCACTAGTACGTAGGTGTAGAATACAACTCCCAGCAGGGTGATGATCTTGATATTCTCATCGATATCTCTTTCTGTCTTTTTAAGGAACGCGATCGGTAAGGCGATGAAGGATACCTTGAACATCCATTCAAGGAAAACGTGGCTGTTGAAGCCCGTGAGCTTGAGGTAAACGCTCATATCCGAGCCGAAAACCGCCTCGACATTACGCACATATCTCTCGGGAAGCAGTGAATACTCCACCAGCAGATGGCTGATGCTCTTGAGATATACTGCAAACAGCAGACATACCGCCGCCAGCACTACTCTTGTTGACCTGCCGTTCTTGCGCTTTATAAGCTTTGCCAGCAGAATGAAAGCAAGTCCCATTACCGCCGAGAAGTGGAAGGAAAACGCTACGACAAAGCACAGCGCCGCCTTGATGTATTTCTTTTCTTCAAGCAAACAATAAAGCAGCAGTATGAATGAGCAGGATACGAACTGCTTCATCGTGTTGAATGAATTGTTGTAGAACAAGAACAAATAGCAGCTCATCGTCAGCCACATCGGGGCGCTCTCCCGTCTCTTGTATGCAACAATGTAAATGGGAACGATAACAAGCAGCTGAGATGTGAACAGGAAATATCCGCAGTTGTGGAACAGCCGCGAGGTGAAAAACGCCAGTGTCAGATATCCGACCGGCTCTCCCGATATGCTCTTCAGCTGTTTTAACGATGATGAAGCCTGCGCGGAATCAAAGGTGCGGACGGCGTATTCCAGTACGTCCTTGCCTACCGTGTCGGCGCGCACTCCCGCAAGAAGTGTCGGTACGAATATGGCGATGACCGACAGAAAAACAGCCAACCGCTTATTGTTGCTGCTGAATTTTTTATCTGCCTGATTTGTGCAGTAGCAGGTTATCAGGAAGACGATCAAATACAATATTGTACTTTCTCCAATACTCATCAAAATGCTCCTAAATGTGACGCATTGCCCATCGACCCGTCCGTGCGGGCAGGGGAGACGTCACCTCATCTTTTTCTTTTAAGTCTGACTATAAAAGGCAGTTTGTCCTTTACCTCATATTTCAGTTTTTCATAGGGAAGCAGCTCGCCGAAAACGCCTGTTTTTTTCATACCCCTGAGGTCGTTTAAGTGCTGATAATAAATGAGCTCCTTCCGCTTTATCTCATGTTCGATCGCTTGGTGATACTGCCCTTTGGTATACTCATCGTATTCCCTGAGCAGACCTACGTGGCGGTCGTAGAAATACTTTTTCAGTCTTTCGGGCGAGTTCTGTATCGAACCTGCAGCCGACTTGGGATTGTTAGTCCTGTAAGCGCTCATCACTTCGTTGATGTAATGCACGCTGCCGCCGTAGGCGGTGAGCAGCCTTACCACAAGATCCATCGAGGTGGAAAAATCCAGCACGCGCTTCAGATTTTCCGTCCTTCCCACCAGCGATGCCGTCGGCGTGAAGTCAAGCCTTATGAGATCCTCAACGGTCAAGTCTGCACCCTCGGGCTTTTCAAGCGCCCTGTAAAGATCCTTGTCGTTCCACATCTTGCGCGGGTAGAAGGTCTTGAGGAAGCTTCCGTCTGTGTCCACAACGTTTGCGTTGTGAAAGACCAGATTGCACTCGGGGTGGCTTTCTAGGTGGTCGACCTGCTTCTGAAGCTTTAAGTCGTCGCACCAGTAATCATCGCCCTCGCATATGGCGAAGTACTTTGTCTGAATGGCAGGGATGACGAACTTCTGTACGGCGTTAATACCCTGACCGTACTGGTTCTCCTGCTGATATATAGTCTGTATCTTTTCGGGATACTTGTTTTCAAATTCTTCCACGATGGCTTTCGAGCCGTCGGTGGAGCAGTCCTCGTGGACGAGAACAGTGTATTCAAAATCGGTTTTCTGCGAACATATATTCTCAAGGCATTTTCGCAGCCATTTCTCGTGATTGTAACTCAGCACGACAGCTGTTAGTATGGCAGCCATCAGTTTTTCTCCCCTTACTTATAATTTATATCCATCTGCAATACCCTTGCACATACTCTTAAGCTTTTTGAGCTTGTCGGTCTCGTATAGCAGCGTCTGTATCATTCTGTTTACCACCCGCTTGTCGGCGGAAAGCCCCAGCTTGTACTTGCGTTTAAGGTAGATGCTGTTGCGCGCCCAGTAGTACTTTCTAAGCGGCGAGTGATTGAATATGATTATCGGTTTTCCCAGAAATTTTTTTGTAACGCTCCTGCCGACCTCGTGGAGAAAGCCTGTGTAGTTCAGCCTGACTATCTTGTATCCGCCCCGCGTCAGCGCGTAGCAGATGTCGTAGTCCACCATGTCGATAAAGAGCTTTTCGTCAAAGCCTCCCACAGCCTTTATGCACCTGATGTTGTTGAGTGCGGCAGAGGTTATGCAGAAGCTGACCTTCTCGTATTCTCCCGAAATGCCAAAATCCACTTCGACGCTCCGGTCTCTGTATTTTGAAGTGATGATGGCGACGTCGTCCTTTGCGCGTCTTGCCATCGAATCGTATTTTTCCATTATATCCGGCTCGCAGACGGTGTCCTGATCGAGGGAAAGCACCCAGGAAGCTCCCAGCTCCTCTGCCTTGCCGATCATCTGATTGAGCGCTCTGGCGATACCGCAGTTCTCGGCGTTCCTTACGTAGGTTATGTTATCATACCTCGCCATAAGCGCGGATATCTCGTCCACGTTTTTTGAACCGTTGTCTATGAGTATTACATCTCTGACCTGCGGTGCGATCGCCGAGATATTCTCTTCAAGTCTCACGATATCGGGATTAAAAAGCACTATCCCTGCGGCATATTCCATAGATCGAACCATCCTTATCACTTTCCGTATTCGGCGAGGAAGATGTCGTAGAACGCCTCGCGCTTGCTGACCAGCTTTTCTCTGCTGAATTCGCAGGACTTCAGGAAGTTCCTCTTTGCGAGCTTTTTCAGATCGGTCTTGAGCACCCGATCCGTAGCCTTAATAACCTCGTCGGTGCTGCCCTTTTTGAAGAGACAGACCTTCGGGATAAGCTCGGGGATGCCCGCTATGCTTGTGCCTATCACGGGACAGCCGCGGCTCATCGCTTCTATCACCGCTCTCGGCAGACCTTCCTGCTTGCTGGGCTGGACGTACAGATCCAGCGAGTCGTAGTACTCGGGCATTTTGTCCGCCGACAGATTGCCGACGAATTTCACTCTGTCAGACACACCCAGCTCCTTCGCCAGATCTCTGAGGAAGTAGTCGTGCTTTGTGCCGTTGTAGCCGCCTGCGAGACGGTACTCGACGTCGTAGCCCTTGTCAACAAGAGCGCTTATCGCTTTTATCACATACTCCTGACCCTTGTAGCGGGTGTCCAGCGCCGCCGCTGTGCCCAGCACGAGCTTTTTGCCCGCGTCGAAGCCGTCAAGCTTTTCGAGGCGCTTTTCAAGAGTCTTCTTTTCCGGCTCGTCGATGACAACGTTAGAACAGCTGACCGTTTTACCCTTGGTGGGGTAACGCCTCTGCAGGAACTTGCCGGTCACGTAGTAGACGTACTCCGCGCGGGAGATTATACTCCGCGTTTTCCAGTACATATAAGGCGCCACAGCCTTTCCCAGCAGTCCGTGGTTCCAGTAGCTGTCCCAGGAACAGCCTACGCTCTCGACGATGTACGGCTTGCCGTACTTTCTGATGTATTTGACCGCTATCTGAGCGATGGAGCTCTGCGTCCTCAGCACGAAATAATCGTTCTCCCTGACGCACTGCTCTATTATTCTCTCAGCCTTCGGCTTGTTCACAAGTATAGTTTTCGGGCTTTTGAAATTCGGCACGCTTATGACATTTATCTGCGGCGGGACCAGTGTGAAAGTTTTTCCCTCAACGGGCTTTGTGCGGATAAGGAAGGTTATCTTGTCCGCAAGGTAGGAGTACCTCTCGTAAAGCTCGTGGTAGGCGAACTCGTAGTAGTTGCCCTCTTTATCGTAAAACAGAGGTCCGTCGTGTATAAAAACCAGATTCATTGAATTAACTCCTTTTCGGGGCTTTATTCTGTCAGAAGCTTCTGCCAGAAGCCGAGATTTCTCTCAAAGGAGAAATCCTCTTCCCACTTTTTCAGGGAAGCAAGACTGAACCTCTCCCAGCTTTCATAGTCGAGGGAAAGCTTCAGCACAGCGTCAGCCCAGCCGTCGGTGCTGTCCTTGTCGTCGACGAGATATCCCGTCTCACCGTCGGACACTACGTTGCTGTTGAAGCCGACATCGGAAGCGACAGCGGGAAGTCCCACCGCCATATACTGGACGAGCTTGAACCCGCCCTTGCCCATTGAGCGCTTTATGTTGAGAAGCGGCATGATGCCGATGTGCGAGCCGAGCATTTCGTCAAGCACGATATCTCTTGCCCAGCGTATGTTCTTTATCTCAAGATGCTCCGTCTTTTCCTCCAGCGGAAGATTGCAGATGACGGTGAGCGTAAGCTTCTTGCCCGTCTTCTCTCTGACCGTTTCTGCCGCCTTGTCCAGCGCGGGAACGACGTTTCTGATGTGCTTGAGCCCCGACGAGGAGCCTACCCACAGAACGTTTATCCCGTCGGCGTAGAGCTTTTCTCTCCTGCTGTTGAAGTCAGCCCTGTCGTCTATCGTAAGGTCGCCGTCGGTGGTGGGGAGCATGGATACCTTGCTTAGGCACTTTTCGTTCAGCATATTCTTCAGATAATCGCTGGTGACGATTATCTTGTCGCTGTATTTCTGAAGAAGCCGCGCCTCGGCTTTGGTGATCTCGTTTATGCCGAAAATATCGTCGTCGAAGTCCCAGATGACAAAGGAGTTTTTCAGTATCCGCTCGTACATCAGGCTTATCGGGAAGACGCAGACCTTCGGCACCGCCGCGCGGGAGATGACCACGATATCGGGCTTTGAGATGATATCGCGGGCAAAGTTCAGAAAGTTTCGGAAGAATATCATAAGGTGATACTCTATCTTGCAGAGGAGCGTCGGCGAGTTGGAGTATTTTCTGAACATCCTGTCGGTGACGGTGAATCTGTTGGTTACCGCCGCGTCTTTTATCTTCTCGGTGTACTGCAATACTCTGTAATAGCTTGCCGCGTGGGTAAAGCCTCTTGTATACACTGAAACTCTCTTCATCGTGAACCCGTCCCCGAGCAAAGCGCCGTCAGCCTCTTGCGGCTCTCTCGCTCTGCTTCTTTCTCATACGTTTTTTATATATCCTCAGCAGTCCCGTCCTGTACATGAGCGGGCGCAGCTGTCTCTTTATCCTGTTTTTCAGCTTGAAGGTCGAGGGAAAGTATTTCCTTTGCAGACCCTGCATCGAAAGCTTGTCGAGGTCGGCAAACATCTCGTCCCTGCGCGGGCTGGGCTTTGCGGAGCTTACCATCATGCCGCCGTTTATCGCGCTGTCCCTGTCGAAGTCCAGCTCCGCGACGTCGAGGTATTTTCTCATCTTCTCAAAAGCCGCCGCCGCGTGCTCGTCGTTGACCAGCACCTGCGACACGCCGATGCCGTCGTCCATACTCGGAGCGGCGCCGCTGACATACCAGTAGTCGCCCGCAGTAAAGCTGCTGTTTCTGTGCTTGCCCTTGACTTTGCAGTTGTAGCAGGAGGGTCTTGAGATCATCTCCTTGCTGTAGAACTGGAGCATAGGGTCAACATCGAAGGGCTCGTCGTATTCCGAGCCGTCGTCGTAGATAACCCGCATGGTGGTGCTTCCGTAGCCGTAGGTCTTCTCGCGAAACCTGACCTCGCGGATCTCCCTGCCGCTTTTCTTTCTGTGCCAGCTGAGGTATTTCTTCCAGAACTTCGGCGATGGCACGCCCTTGCAGATAATGTCCATCGTGTAGAGGTTGTCGTAGTCTCTGCCGAGATACGAAAGCAGTCCCTCCACCTGACAGGGAGTGCCGGAAAACAGCACCATCCTGCCGCTGCCGAGCATCTCCTTTACCTTGCGGTAGGTCAGCCCGATCTCGCTCTGGACGTATTTTGATCTGTTGAATTTCTTTATATCGCTGACGCTTTCGATCATATCGTGTCTGACTTTGAAATCCTCGTCAAACCCGACGCCGTATACGCATCCGCCCTCATCCAGCACATATTCGGCAGCCGCCGCAAAAAATCCGCCCGAGGTCGAGCTTTGGCGAAGATCGCTGTTTTTGTTGCGCACGAGATAAGCCTTAGGCTGGTTGTCGGCGGGTTTTCTTGTCAGGACGGGACAGACCTTCCCGCACTTTCCGCAGTCAACGCACTGCTTCTCGTCAACGACGGGATACAGAAAGCCTTCTTTGTCGGGCTTCATGGTTATGCAGTCGCGGGGGCAGCTGTTCATGCAGGCGGAACATCCGCAGCAGTCCTTTTTTACAAGTTCTGTTATATTCATATTATCACATCATTCTGCAAATCTCATCAGGATTCAAGTGATTTTTTCAGATAGTTCCAGGAATACTTCCTTAGTTTTTCAATATTCGCTGTCACTTCGTCGTAGTCTATTTCTTCGTCGATGAATCTGTCTTCCCAGACGTCGTTGACCACGCGGTGTTTAAGTCCCGCGATGGAGAGCAGCGACTCGAGCCTTGAGAAGGTGTTCTTGCTGCTGTCCGCACTGTGGCGTCTGAAAACCATCACCTTTTTGCGGTATATCAGCGAAAAGACCGTTCCGTGATAGGAATCGGTGCAGACATACTCGGCGTTTTTAATGGCGCTTACGAAATGCGAAGGATCGGGGTTGTCCACGAACTTCGCTCCCAGCTTGTTGTCATACTCGGATATCTCGCCGAAAAACGGCATCATCACGATAGGCAGCCCGGTCTTCTCGGCGAGCTCGAGCACACACTTGCGGGGCTCGTTCCTGTTGCCGAGAAAGTAGCAGAAGATGTATCTGCCCTCGGCGACCGGCTCTTTCGGCAGGACGTCGTCCCACTCCTCTGCGGTGAAGAGCAGCGTCGGGTCGCAGACTACGGGGACTTTTTTGCCCGTCAGCTGTTTTACTATCTTCTGACCTCTTATCTCGCGGACGGAGATGTGGTCGAACTTTTCAAGGAAGTTCCTGTAGAACCGCCTCTGCAGCAGCGGCACGTCGGAAACGCCGAAGCTCGGCGCGTAAGCGACCCGCTTGGTGCCGTCTTTCAGCCAGTTGAGGGTGTAGAAATCCGACCCGCTGTTGATGGGGTTCCAGACCTGATCGCTGCCCAGCACAGCCATGCTGTACCTGTCCGCATCGCCTTTCAGCTGGTCGTAGCCCGTGTACTTGGGTGACGCGGTCATGTATCTGTCAACGAATTCGTCGAATGCTTTGTTTCGGCGGCTGATGAACTCGCGGTTCTTTCTCTGATAGAGCTTTCTCTTGAAAAAGGACCAGCGCTCCGCCATAATTGAGGGTATAAGCAGCTGTATTAGATACTTGTAAGCTGTCTTTTTTGTCTTCTGATATTTGATGTATTCGTTGTCATAGCCCAGCTTTGTCACCGCCTTCTGCGTCGCATAGGACTGCAAAACGCTTCCGAAATTGCGGATATTAGGGCAAACGACTACGGCGACCTTTTTCATATCGGCTCTCCTGCGTTGCTTTATCTGATTCTCGTCATTTACATAAAAAATGGTGCAGTATCACAGATGAACTGCACCGGATTTGGATCTGTTCTTAATAATTATTGCCGGGTTTGAGTACGAACAAAATAGTCTTTATAATGATTTTAATGTCAACTGCAATGGAACGTTCTCTGATATACCTTCTGTCCAGCTCGATCTGCTCTTCCTTGGTCAGCGAATTTTTGCCACCGACCTGCCAGTAGCAGGAGAGTCCGGGGTTCACAAGAAGCCTGTCCTCGGGGAGTCTTTCCTGTTCTCTGGGTATAAAGGGTCTGGGACCGATGATCGACATCTCGCCTTTGAGTATATTCACCAGTTGAGGCAGCTCGTCGATGGAAGTCTTTCTGATGAAATGACCGATCCTTGTGATTCTGGGATCGTCCTTGATCTTGAAGTTGGCACCGTTGCTCTCGTCGCGGTCGAGCAGTTCGTCGCGCTTCTTGTCGGCCTTTTTGTACATCGAGCGGAACTTGTAGATCTTGAAGATCTTACCGTCCTTGCCGACTCTGTCCTGCGTGTAAACAGGGCTGCCGAAATCGTCGAGCATTATCATTATCATGACTGCCAGCATAAGCGGTGAAAGTACCGTCAGCGCCAGCACCGAGAAGAATATGTCGAACATTCTCTTTACGGCATCGTAGACGGGTTTCTTTCGGTATGTGCTGACAGCGGCAACGGGCTTGAGACTTTCCTGCAGTGCCTTTTCGTTGAATGCTATCATTTCTATATTACCTGTCAGAACGTTTGTTTCCATCTGAGCGTTTATATTTGTCATTAGAAATCCCCACACCCAATAATAATTAATTAATGTTTATTTCTTCCAAAACCACGTACAGTTAATTATATTTATTAACTATTATAGCACAGATATATGCCAAAGTCAATGATTTTTCGCTTTTTTTCATCACAATAAATAATATAACCATATACCAAAGCCCTCTTTTGACAATAATAACTAAACCATATAATTCTTTAAAAATACCGTCAAAAAATGTGCATAAAACAGTCGGGATGAACTGTAAATTTTTTCCGAAAACGCGGAAATACGTCGCTTTTTTGATCTTGCCCAATTTTTTCGGCGAAGAGATCGTCGTGGTAAAAAATACCTTTGATGTATATATACTATTTTTGAATTGGTAACGTTTACTTTTTAATATTCAACACCATTTAATTGACAAAATCTCATTTTTATAGTAAAATTAATAGTGTATACTGTATATAGTGTGCCTATACGTCGGAACGACTTTTGGTTTCTTCCGACGATCTACATCTATTTTTAGGGGATAGAAATGAATATAATCTTACTGTCAGGCGGTAGCGGAAAGAGACTCTGGCCGCTTTCAAATGATATACAAAGCAAACAGTTCATACGTCTCTTCAAGAACGAAGAGGACCGCTATGAATCTATGCTTCAGCGCGTTTACCGTCAGATCACGTCGGTGAGCGATGCCAGCATAACTGTCGCTACATCTCAGGGACAGGTCAGCGCTATCAGAAATCAGCTTGGCGACAAGGTCTCGGTTTGTATAGAACCCTGCAGACGCGACACTTTCCCTGCCATCGCGCTGGCTTCGGAATACCTTTATGACGTCAGGAACGTGGACAGGGAAGAGTGCATAATAGTATGCCCTGTGGATCCTTACGTTGACAACAGCTACTACGAGTGCGTAAGATCTCTCGAGAGGCTGGTGCAGGAGACTGAAGCTAATATTACTCTCATGGGTATCGAGCCTACCTATCCTTCCGACAAGTACGGATATATCATACCCGAGGAAAAGACCGAGCTCAGCCCCGTCAGATCCTTTAAGGAGAAGCCCGATGAGGAGACCGCAAAGGGATACCTCGAGCAGGGCGCTCTCTGGAACGCGGGCGTCTTTGCCTTTAAGCTTGGGTATATCATAGATAAGGTTAAGGAGATAACGGGACTTTCCGGTTACAGCGAGCTTCTCGAAAAGTATGAGACTCTCAACAAGATCTCCTTTGACTACGCGGTAGTCGAGAAGGAAAGCTCGATACAGGTAGTACGCTATTCGGGCAAGTGGAAGGACGTCGGCACCTGGAATATGATGACAGAGGTCATGGCGGATACCGCCAAGGGCGACGTTACACTTGACGAGACCTGCGAGAATACTCAGGTAGTGAACGAGCTGGGGATACCAGTGCTCTGCATGGGCTGCCACAACATGGTCATCGCGGTGAGCGGTGACGGCATACTCGTTTCCGATAAGGAACGAAGCGGCTACATGAAGCCTTACGTGGAGAAGATCGCGGGTACAGCGCACTTTGCCGAGAAGTCATGGGGCACCTACACCGTTATCGACACCGAGCCCGAGGCTATGACCGTAAAGATAAAGCTTTTCGCGGGAAACCGCATGAAATATCAGAGCCACAAGCACCGCGACGAGGTGTGGACCATCATCTCGGGCGAGGGCAGATTTGTCATCGACGGCAAGGAGATACCTGTAAAACCGGGCGACAATGTAAGCGCCAAAGCGGGCATGAAGCATATGATAATCGCTGACACGAATATGTGCATCATCGAGGTGCAGATAGGCGAGAAGATCAGCAGGAAAGACAAGATCGTCTACGAACAGGACGGTCGGAACGGTGACATTGATATATGAGCGGTCCGGGTGAAAAGAATTACGAATGGATCTCGACGCTCAGGGGATTTGCGGCACTGCTTGTGTTTACGGCGCATCTGCCGATACCCTTCCCGCATATCGTGAGCTTTGCCATCGGCAGGACAGGCGTGGCGCTGTTCTTTCTCATCACGGGGTACCTTGCGGTACAGTCAAGGAGAAAGCGCGGCAGAAAGCAGTATCTGTTCAATCGTTTTGTGAGGATGTATCCGGTCTTCTGGCTGATACTCATTGAGACATACGTGGTGAAGATACTGGCGTGGAATGCGGGATTTGTAAAGCATCTTAAAGATCTGGCGCTCAACATGACGCTCTTCAACGAGTTTCTGGGCTCCGACTGCATAATCGGCACCAGCTGGATGATGCCGATACAGGTGTGCTTCTTTGTTCTGCTGGCGGTACTTCCCGCCGATTTCTTTGACGGCGGCAAGGCGAAGGAACGTCAGACGGATATCCTGTTTATTGCGGGATGTGTGTTCACCCTTGCGGTGGCGGGGCTGAGATATATCACCGGCAAGCCGCTCCCGACTGCCTTCGGACTGCTTATACTTCTCGGCGTCATCGGGATAAAGTACCGCGGCTGCGGCAGTCTTGGGGGTATCGTCAAGTATCTTGTCATGTTTGCGGTGACGTTCCTGCCAAGCGTTCTGCTTTCCTACAAGAGCGAGGCTGCGGGCTACTGCGCGGCGTATGCAGCAGGTATCCTGCTGTTTGTGTTAGCAGACAAGACGGGTGTCTCGGTCAAGCTTATGAACAAGCTGGGCGACGTTGGATTCTCGTTTTTCCTTGCGGCGGACATCCCCCACATCATTCTTGAAGAATTCATCGACGCCAAAGCTTCCGCTGCGGAGCTTGTGCTGTTCGTTTTGATAAAGCTTGCGGCAAGTCTGGCGCTGGCGTATCTGCTGACGCGCTTCGTAGAGAAGCCGATGCTCACAAAGGCGAAGGACATTGAAGCCGGGCTGAAATAATCACTTTTGAGGTTTTTGATTTGAAAAAGGTATTGCATATATCCAAATACTACTACCCGTTTATAGGCGGAGTCGAGGAAGTCGCTGCTGACATCACCTCTGCGCTGAAGCTGAAGGACGGGGAATACGAGCAGAAGATCATCTGCTTCAACGAGGACTCGACTACCGACGGAGTCACGACTTACAGAGGTCAGACGGTGCATGACGACATCGACGGCGTTGAGGTCATACGCTGCGGGACGGCGGTAAAGGTGTCCTCGCAGGCGCTTTCACTGACATACCACACCGAGCTGAAGAAGGTCATGGAGAGCTTCAAGCCCGACATCGTGGTGTTCCATTATCCGAATCCTTTCGTGTCGCAGATGCTGCTGAAATACAAG
>CAMVIL010000012.1 GCA_947167535.1 uncultured Ruminococcus sp.
CACCTTGACCTTCTTGCTGCCCAGCGCCTTGACCTTTGTGAGCTTCATGGTCTTGGGCTTGATGTAGTAGTAGGCGGTCTTGACCGACTTGTAGTTGCCCTTGCCTGTGACGCGGGCGACTGCGCGGCCGGTGTTGATGTTGCTGGAATAAGCTATGGTGTAGTCGGTGCCTTTTTTAAGTGTGACGTCGCCCAGCGTGACCGTCGCCGCAGGCTTTATCGCCTTGCCCGAGTAGGTGTAGACCTTGTCGCTGATGCTGACGGCAGCGGAGCCCAGCGACTTCTGCGCGATGGTGAAGCTGCCGATGGCGGTGCCGTTGTAATTGCTGCTGCCGCTGACGATTACCGAAGCGGTGCCCGCATTGACGTTGTTAATGTAGCTCAGCGTGTAGTCGGTGCCCGCTTTGAGATCTTTGCCGTCCAGCGTAACGCTCACCGCGGGAGTGAAGGCCTTACCCGAGTAGGTGTATGCCGACTGACTGAGGCTGACCGCAGCCGTGCCGATGTGTCTGGGCGCGATGGTAAAGCTGCCGAAGGCGGTGCCCTCGTAGCTGCCTGTGCCGCTGACTATTATCAGCGCGGTGCCCGCGTTGACGTTGTTCAGGTAGCTTAAGGTATAGTCCCTGCCCTGCATGAGCTTGACGCCGTCCAGCGTAATGTTGGTGGCAGGCGCGATGGCCTTGCCGGTGTAGGTGTAGGTGCTGCCGCTGACATCAATGACCGCGCTGGCGATGGACTTCTTCGCCGCAGGCGGGTCGGTCTTGGAGCTGTCGTCGGTCTTGCTGTCGGTGACGGAATCTGCCTTACTGTCGGTGACGGAATCTGCCTTACTGTCTGTCTTGGATTCCGTCTTGCTGTCGGTGACGGAATCGACCTTACTGTCTGTCTTGGAGTCCGTCTTACTGTCGGTGACGGAGTCTACCTTGCTATCTGTTGTGGAGTCCGTCTTACTGTCGGTGACGGAGTCTACCTTGCTGTCTATTGCAGAAGCGACGGAGCTGTCGGAGAAAGAAACTGCACTGCTGTCAGCCTGACTGGTGGGGAACAGCTCCTCGGGCTCGGTGGTGTTGTCGCCCGCCGCGCCGATCATACCCTGTGCGCCTATCATGCCGCCTACCATTGCTAACGCACTAACGGCAGAGGCTATTCTTTTGAATGTCATATCAAACACTCCTTTATGTCTGCCGCGCAAAACACGCGGGTCGGCTCAAGGTTGCTTATAGTTATTATACTGCATTTTGTCAGAAAAGTCAATAATTGCGGACGGGAATAGCTAAGATTTGTCCGAATGTCCAATCGGACGCGGGCGGATTTGTGGGTTCTACTAAAACAAAACTCCCCGAATGCGCTTCGGGGAGAATGATGACGTGACGTACTGCCTTTACTTGCAGAACTTTTCTATGTAGTTGTCGATGCACTGTGCGATTATCTTCTTGGCTTCCGCGGCGTTCTGGACGTCGTCCACAACCGTTTCCTTGTGCTCCGGCTGCTTGTAGACCGAGAAGAAGTGGGTCATCTCCTCGAAAACGTGGGTGGGCAGCTCCGAGATGTCGGTGTAGGTGTTGTAGCTGGGGTCGGCTTCGGGGATACAGATTATCTTCTCGTCAGCCGCGCCGTTGTCCATCATTATGATGACGCCGATGGGATAGCACTTGACCAGCGACATGGGCACCAGCGTCTGGGAACAGAGCACCAGTACGTCCAGCGGGTCGCCGTCGTCCGCGTGAGTGCGGGGGATAAAGCCGTAGTTGGCGGGGTAGTGGGTGGAGGTGTAGAGTATCCTGTCCATGCGCAGCATACCCGTCGCCTTGTCAAGCTCGTACTTGACCTTAGAGCCGCGGGGTATCTCGATGACCGCCGTAAAGCTCTCGGCGCTTATCTCCTTCGGGGAAATGTCGTGAAGTATGTTCATAAGCCCTCCCGATATTATATGGTCGTTATCCTGTTGCCCTTGACGGTCTTATTTCGACCTCTTATTGAGATTGCGGAACTCCGCCGGCGAGAGCATCTCGTGGCGCTTGAAAACAGCGCAGAAGTATGAGCAGTCGTTGTAGCCCACTTCGGAGGCGATCTCGTTTATATTGAGCTTGTCGTCGAGAAGCAGGAGCTTTGCCTGCTGTACGCGCTTTCTCGCCAGATACTCGAAGGGTCTGAGATTTAAGCACTCCTTAAAGAGCCTGCAAAGGTACTGAGGAGACAGCCCGATGAGGTCGGAGAGCTCTGCGAGAGTGATGTCCTTGCGGTAGTTGGTGTTGAGGTAGTCGATGACAGGCTGGAGCTGGTTGAGCTTTGCGCTGTCCTGAGTGCCGTTTTGCATATTGACCACGCGGTTGAACTCGATGAAGAACTGGTACAGATACGCCGAGCACTGCTGACCGCCGTAGTAGTAGTTGGTGCGCATGAGATAGAGCATCTTCTTGAAGATGGCGTCGAGGGAATTGATGTCGTGGATCCTGAAAACCCTCGCCTTCTCAAGCTTTACGTACTGCATTATGTTGGGGATCTCTCTGCCCTCGAAGGTGATCCAGTGAGTCTCCCAGATCTCGTCGGTGGGATAGTACTCGTGGGGCACGTTGGGAGGCAGGTAAAAGCCGTCGCCGGCGTTGATCTCGTACTCGTCGCCGCCCACCTTCAGCATACCGCTTCCGCGGACGCAGTAGATTATCTGGTGATTGGGGTAGCCGTCCTCGCGAATAAAATGAAATTCGGTGTCTCTGGCGCCGATACCGTTTATGTACATCGGCAGATTGACCTCATCTTTTAACACGGGGTAGTAGTAATCAGTCATGGTAGTATCGCTCCTTTTTTACGCCGAAGTTAGACTTCGGGAAGTATGGTCTTGCCGTTTTAATATCTTGTGATAATATAATATCATAACAAGGTTCAAATGTCAATACTCTTTTATTCTTCTCAGAAAAATTATTAATATTTTTACATTTCCGCTCATTTTTCTTAACCGTTCGACCCGCCCGAAAAAAAAGCACTTGACATCGGCTTTAAATAATGGTAAAATATAATGAGATATGAGGCTCGGAGGGATGGAAATGCCTGATCAGATAAGCAATAGCGCGGTATTTATTGACAGCGCGGATAGACTTTCCATGATCCCCAGAGAGCGCACCTGCTGCTTTTCGGGGCACCGTACCGAGAAACTTCCTGCCGAAAGTAAAAGACTTGAATATCTTCGCAGAATGGTGGCTGACACCGCGGCAATATTATACTATAAGGGGATCGATACTTTCATCACGGGAATGGCTCGCGGCTTCGATCTGATCGCGGCGGAGACCCTGATAAACGATCCGGTCATCGGCAGCAAAATACATCTGATCTGCGCTATGCCCTATGCAGATCACAGAAGAGAGATGAAGACTCCCGCTGAGGACGCCCTCTACCGCAGGCTCTTAAAGCGGGCGGATCTGATCGTTTGTCTCGGGGACGGCTACTTCAAGGACTGTTACAGGCTCCGCAACACCTTTATGATAAACAACTCTTCAAACCTTATTGCATATTTAAAAGATGAGTACAGCCTGCGCTCCGGCACGGGCATGACCTGTAACCTCGCGAAAAGGTCAGGCCACACTCTGTATATGATATATGAAAAGGATCTGCGGGGCTGACCCCGCACCGATCGAAAGGAGATTTTCAAATGGCACAATCTGCTGCTGCAAAAAACAGAAGGCGCAGAAAGAAAAGACGCTCTCAGGCTCCCGTGGCGCTGATCTACTTCCTCACGCTGCTGATCTTTCTGGCGGTGTTCGGTCTGTTTGCTAAGTATCTGATGGACAGACTCAACAACAAAACAGAAGAGGAAATAGACTACTCCGAGACCTACATCGACTCCTACAACACGCTGTACGCCCGCGTTAACAGCAAGAACGTCCTGAGCGACCTGTTCCTTATGAGAATTTGCCCCGAACAGGGTAAGATACTCTTTATCCCCATGTCGGCATTCACCGTAAGCAGCTCAGACGGCTCTACCTTCCGCCAGGTCTACGCTGACGGCGGCATCAGAAAGCTGAAAGAATCCGTCGACGACACGCTGGGCATCTCCACCGATTACTACTGCACGCTGTCCAACCAGTCCTTTGAGGACGTCATCGACATAATCGGAGGTTTCCTGTACGCACCCGAGGAAGAGCTTTACCACCTCTCGGCGGACGACGGCAACGACATCTCCCTCAGAGCCAACAAGGCGGTGACACTCTCGGGCAAGCAGGTAAGACTCCTCTGCCAGACGAACATCTTCTCGAAGGGTCGTCAGGGCAACACCGAGTTCCTCGGACAAGCGCTGGTGGGCGTCTGCAACAACGCATTCGATCAGGTCGAGATCACCACCAACAGCCTTGACATCATATACAGCAAGGTCTCGTCTTCGAGCTCCACCAACATCACCGAGAACGACTTCAAACAGCACAAGACATACATCAAGGAAATGCTGAAGAAACAGCTGCAGCCCGCATACTCCATGGTCCCCGAGGGGCAGTGGGCGTCGAACGGCAACAGCTTCACCATCTCCCCCGAGTTCAAGCAGAAGGTCTACGACGAAATGGAAGCGACAAAGTCCTCCCAGAAGAGCGGTGTGATCACCAAGGACGAATAACCATAAGATAATGCCCCTGAGCGTCAAACGTTCAGGGGCTTAGTTTATGCCACAGTGGGCAATAAAGCGCGACGCTGCCGAGGGCTGCAAACGCGCTGCGCGCTTATTGCCAGAAGTTCGCTACGCGAACTTCCCTGAAAGGCGAGCACCCCCACGCTGGGGTTTGGGGACAGCGTCCCCATTTGCGCTGAAGGCGCAACGACCACTCACTAGGAGCTATGCCAAACACTACACCCAGCGCAACCCTGTCGCCCACCCATCCCCCGACCACGCGGACAAAGAAAAAAGAAGGCAGCTTCATGAGAAGCTGCCAACTTTTTGTGTATGGAGATTAGAACGTATTCAGTGCAATCTAGTTCAAATTACTTAACTGTTACAGTGAATGCTCTGCTGGTCATAGCGGTGAGATCCCACTTGCCGTTAACCTTAGCGGCTACCAGCATCTTGTAGGTCTGGCCAGCCTTCAGCTTGGGAGAAGTGAAGGAAGTGGTGGTAGCGGGGATCGACTGAGTCTGGATCTTCCACTTGCCTGCCAGGTATACTGCTACGCCGTAGTTCTCAGCGCCTTCAACAGCGGTCCAGTTGAGTCTGAACTGATGATACTCTTCGTTGTAATCGATGTTGGTGATGGTCGGGAACGGAAGTGCCGCGGGCTCGTTGGGAGTAACGGTGATAGCGTTGGACAGATCGTTGTACCACTTGCCGTTGAACTTGCAGATAACAGCAACCTTGTACTCTTCGCCGGCCTTGAGGTTCTCAAGAACATAGTAGGTCTTGTAGCTCTCAGTGATCATCTGCCACTTGCCGTTGATGAATCCGAGTACGCCGTACTTCTCAGCGCCGTCTACTGCGTCCCAGGTAAGCTTAACAGCTTCGTCGCCCTTCTCGTAGGAAACTACGGGGTTCTGCTGGATATTAGCAACGTTTGCGACCAGAGTAGAAGTATACTCAACGCCGTCGATGCTGGCCTTAGCGGTGTACAGGATCTTGTCGTCCTTCTTCTCGGAGGTAACAACAGCGTCACTGCCCTCGGTCTTGCCGCATACGGAGCAAACTATGGCCAGCTTTGCGGTGTAACCGTTAGCAACGGGAGTCCAGCTCCAGATCGGAGTGCCGTAGCTATGATCGATCATATCGATGTTATCAAGAGTCTTCTCCTGAGTTGCGAACAGATCGTTCTCGAACTTAGCGGTGTATGTGGTCTCGCCCTTAGCGGTGCAGGAAGCAGCCTTGGTGACCTCTCTAGTGGTCTTTACAGTCTCGGTAACAGCATCGTCAGGATCGCCGTTTAAGCACTCTCTGGTAGCTGTAACTTCGCTGAAATCCTCGCTCCAGGTGTAAGAAGCGTCAGCATAGTCAGGAGCAAGCTTCTCGATCGGAACTTCCTTGGTCTGAACCTCAAAGTCCTCACCCGAGAATGTAGCGGTGTAGGTACCTACGCCCTGTGCCTTAACGGTAGGCTTCTTGGTTACTGAATATGTAGCTTCAACGGTCTCGTACTCTTCCAAGCCGCAGTCTGCGCACTTGCGGGTAGCGGTGCACTTGTAACCGTCGTCGGTAGCGGTCCACTCATAGCCCTTGACCTCGAAGGCGTGGGGGAGCTTGGCAATCGCTACGTCCTTCGAATCGGTGTAGTCCTTACCGTCGATGGTAGCAACAGCGGTGTATGTAGTCTTACCTTCCTCTGTGCAGGTAGCAGTTGTGGTCTCAGGTGTAACCTTAGCGAGAACAGCCTTTTCATCGCCACAGTCTGCGCAGCGGAAGTATGCAACAGCGGTGTTGTCGTCCTTCCAGAACCATGTTACTTCATAGTTGTGGCCGGTAGGAGCAACCTCAACGTCCTTGTTGTCGGTATATGTTCTGCCTTCGAATACTACGGTAGCAGTCAGAGTAGCAGCGCCGGACTCTGTGCAGGTAGGCTTGAGAGTAACCTTCTCGGTAATGGTAGCCTTAACTTCCTCAACGTGATCGCACTCTTTGCAGGCGAACTTGGCGGTAGCCTTGTTGTCCTTGTCCCAAACCCACTCAACATTTGTGGTGTACTTGTGACCCAGAGCATCAACGTTTTCAACAGTCCTGGTCTGCTCTACGAACAGCTTGTTCTTGAATGCTTCGGTGGTATAGGTGGTCTCGCCCTTGGCTTCGCAGGTAGGATTCTTGGTAACTTCGGAAGTAGTCTTTACAGTCTCGGTAACGGTATCCTGAGCGTCGCCGTTCTTGCAGGTAGCGGTAGCGGTAACTTCGGAATAATCCTCGGACCAAACGTATGTAGCCTCGTTGTACTCGGGATCAATTGCAGCGATCTCAACGGTCTTGGTCCAGTCCTCGAATGCTTCGTTCTCGAAGGTAGCGGTGTAAACGCCTGTACCCTTTTCTCTAACGGTAGGAGCCTTTGTTACTTCGTAGGAAGCTACAACGGTCTCGGTCTCTACGTGATCCTTATCCTTGTCGTTAGCACACACGCGGGTAGCGGTAACGGTAAGCTCGCCCTTCTCGTTCTCGCCCTCTGTGTAAGTAGGAGTGCCCCACTTGTGGCCGAGCTTCTCGATCGGGAATTCCTGTGTGTCGGTATACTCCTCACCGTCCAGCTCAACTGTAGCGGTGTAGATAACCTTACCGTCCTTCTCGCAGGTAGGATTAACAACTTCGGTAGTTACGTCAGCGGCAATGGTCTCTGTCTTGCCGCAGCCATCAGCAGTACACTTGAAGAATGCGGAAGCGCCCTCAGTACCGAACCAGTGCCATGTAGGCTCGCCCCATGTATGATGAGCAGCTACGGTAACAGCGTCCAGAGTGGTCTGAACCTTTGCGCCGTTCTCGCCTTCGATATAGATATTTCCGTCAGAGCCGGTAAAATACTCAATATTTCCGTCTTCTGTGCAGGTAGGATCCTTAGCTTCAACCTTTGTATACTCGATCACGATCTCAACAAGAGAATCCTTAGCTGCCTTGTATGCGTCGAGGAGTTCATTGTAATAGAACGAACCCTCACTTTCTAACATATCTGCAGCCTGTTGTTCGTCCATATCCTTAAGCCAGCCTAAGAAGCCATTAGCATCCTCTAAAGCCATTTCGAGATCCGCGCCCAGCTTTTCGTCCAAAGCCGTGTAATTCTTGATAAACCAATCATGTGCCTCATTGTACAGATCATTAAGGTTATCGGGATATACTTCCTGATTAGAAACAACGCCCGAACCGCCGCCGGTGGACTCCGTATCAGCGTTTACTGCGAATGCGGGTGCATAGCTTGCTGCGGTCAGAACTGCGGTCATACCTGCTAATGTTCTCTTCATGATGTCTTTTTTCATTGATTTTTCCTCCTTAATATAGAAAAATGAATAATATTTCGCGTTCCTTATTGGGATAATCTCTTCCATAGGATACGCAATATTAAATGTTTTGCCGTTCCGAATCCGTCCCCAACTAATGTTGCCGACAGATGGACCGACTGATTGGATTCAAGGCTATTCATAAGTTCTTAACCTTTCGTCCTCTCCACGTTTATTATTATAGCACATTTATTTCAAATTGACAAGTCATTTTTATAAGTTTTTGTGAATTTCTCGCATTTTTGTATACTATGCACAAGAACGACCGTTTTTTGTCCCTTACGAAATCGTGGCGTTTTTGTGAATGATAAAAGAATATTCAAATGACTGCCCCCGACCCGTCAAAAAAATGTGTCGAATGCGTTAAATCTTTGGAAATTCAGCATTACAAAAGCCAAAAGCGGGTCTCTGCCGTCCGTTTGTCGGAAGGCGGATATAACGATATGAAACCGAGATGCCATTACCGCCCCGTAACCCCCGAAATCAGCGTTTTATCCTACTAAACCGTAAAAAAATATAACAAAATAGGCTGTACAGAGGGTATCTGCACAGCCATTTCGCACAAAATATATCCAAAAATTCAGCGGATCCAGAGCCAAAATGCGGGGATCATTTATCCCCGGAGCGGGTGCTGAGGAATGCCTTCATCTTAGAGAAGCTCTCAGCGCTGATAACGTGTTCCAGTCGGCAGGCGTCCTTAGCGGCGACCTGCGGATCCACGCCGATCTCCACGAGCCAACTGGTAAAGAAGCGGTGGCGTTCGTAGATAGTCTCAGCGACCTCCCTGCCGGCCTCAGTGAGAGTGATATATCCGTTCTCGTCTATATTAATGAATCCACCCTGGCGAAGTATCCCCATAGCTCTGCTGACGCTGGGCTTAGAGAGTTCCATCTCCCGCACAACGTCGATACTGCGTACCTCTCCGATCCTCTGGTGCAGGATCAGTATTGTCTCAAGGTAATCCTCGCCCGATTCATATATCTTCTTTTCTTGTCCCATTTTGGCATCTCCTTTCGGGTCATGAGTTTAGATAATTATACCACACACACCGGAAAAAGTCAAGTGTATGGATTTTTTGTGTCGAAAAATAGGGCGAGTGCAGAGCCGGAGTCGCACCTTGCGGTGCGATTTGGTCTTGGACTCGATTCGCTTACGCTCCCTCTTTATATAGTATAGGCTGGTTGGATCGCGATTCTCTTTGGCCGCGCCGCTGCACCCGCTTTATAGACCTCCGTTGTGCGCTCTCTGCATTTTGAAAAAATATCCAAAACCACTTGAAATATCCCACGAAATATGCTATACTGATTGTATAGGGTCGTCCGCTCGGGACTGCCCGCTATCTGCCGAGAAAGGGGCGTTGTTTTATGGTATCTCAAAATGTAGTTGTTATCAATCCCGAAGGCTTGCATATGCGACCTGCCGGGGAACTCGCTAAATTCGCTAAGGCTCATCCCGATAATACTATTATGGTGTGCTACGGCGGCAGGTCGGTAAACGCCTCGTCGCTCATGCAGGTCATGATGGCAGGCATCAACTGCGGCTCCGAGGTTCGCCTCGAAGTCTCCGGCAACGACGAACAGGCTGTCCTTGACGCTCTTGTCAAAAAGTTTAGAAACGGATTCGCCTAAGCTATTGACATCGGACACGAAAAAGTGTATAATAAAAGGTGTGTTCGGAAAAGATAAACAGAGGACATATAATATAGTATAAATAGATCGGTTATCCATCAGGAGGGATAATATAATGGCAAGAACAAACGATCGCGATCCCCGCAGACAGGGCGAAAGACGATATCAGGGAGACAGACCGTCTCAGCCTCAGCGTGCGCGTCAGCAGCAGTACCGCGGCGAGCAGCGCTATCAGGGCGAGCGCCGTCCGGTTCAGGGTCAGGGTTACAGAGACGACCCCCGCTACCGCGAGCCTGTCCGCAGACGCGAAGCACCTGTTGAGGAATCAGGCTTTGAGGTCGCTTCCACCATCAAAGGGATCATTGCGGTGTTCATCACCGTTCTCATAGTGATCGTAATTATAATGCTTTTCGCGAAGAGTCTTTTCGTGACCAACACCGAGATCAACAAGAACGTCAAGACAGGTCATCTGACCGAGACGGCTTATGTTTCGGTGGATCCCAACGCCACGCTCCCGAATCAGGAAGAGGTCGTTGCCACCGAGACCACCAAGAAGAAGAAAAAGAAGGACACCGAGACCGAAGCATCTGTAGCACTTCCCGAGGGTCTGGACACTTCCAACGCGGGCGACTATATTGTAAACGACGCGGTATATCTGCATCCCGAGCCCAGTTCCTCCAGTGCCGAGCTGGTAACGCTGAACAAGGGCGACGAGGTCAAGGTCTACGGCAACTCCAACTACGGCTGGTACTATCTTGAGTACAAGGGTCAGCTGGGGTATGCATGGGGAACTTACTTCACACCCAAGAGCTGAAAAGCTAACAATCGAGGATCACGTCTCCGAGCGGAAAAGTTCGGGGACGTTTTTTATGTGTGAAAAAACAGCCGAAAAATTTGTCTAAAACGCACAAATTTATCAAGAATTTAAAAGAATTGTAGACATTCGGAGCGAACTATGCTATAATATTAACAATAGAGATCATGACGGGCGCAGTATGTGCCGCGTCGGAAAGGAAAAACAATGCTGCACGAGAAATCATGCGGTGGGATAGTTTACAGAAAATATCACGGCAACACCGAGATACTTCTTATCAAGCACATAGGCAGCGGGCACTGGTCGTTTCCGAAGGGTCATGTCGAAGCCGGCGAGACGGAGCTCGAGACCGCCATGCGCGAGATCAAAGAGGAAACAGGCATCGACGTAATGCTGGATCCCACCTTCAGAGAGCTTGTGACATACAGCCCCAAAAAGGACACCCAGAAGGTCGTAGTATATTTCATCGCGAAAGCGAAGCCGGGCAGTCCCGTTCCGCAGGAGAACGAAGTTGCCGAAGTACGCTGGGTAGAGATAAACCGCGCCGCCGAGCTTCTGGTTTACGACAACGACCGCTGTATCGTCAACAAGGCGAAGAAATTCATACCTTAACTAAAGAAAGCACCGCTTAGATGGCGGTGCTTTTTGTTGTTCTGTATTCCGGGATAGTGAGTGGCGGGGTCAGACCGGTATATTTGAATACTTAAAATGCCTCGGCATTCCATTCTTCATGAATACGTCTACCTCGCCCTGTATCAGCGGCAGGAAATACTTTATCGCTTCGTCCGAAACGCCGTTCCCCGCCGAATTTATCCACTTGCGCGGGAAGAACTTCTCCTTGTTCGCCATCAGCGACGTGTCCGCCGTCTCGATGGTCACAAGGTACGGCTTGTCCGATACTCTCTTGAATATCATCGTCACACCCGTGGCGCCGCGCATCGCAGCCTTGACAGCCTCCGCACCGATCTGCTCCGCCTCGTCTATGTCCGTCTTGGAACAGATGTGGCTGGAACAGCGCTGCATGACGTTCAGCTCGATGGAACGCACCTTGCAGCCGATCTCGTCGCGCACCAGCTGCTCCAGCGCCTTGCCGATGCCCGAAAGATACTTGTGACCGAAGTTGTCCACAACGCCGCTGCGGGCGTCGTCGTCGCCTATCTCAAGACCCTCCGACACCGCGACTATCACTGCCTGATGCTTGGCTCTCTCGGCGCGGACGTCCTCTAAGAACTTCTCGGCTGAGAAATCGCTCTCGGGCAGGTAGATGAGGTGCGGGGCTATCTCGTTGTTGACCCTCAGCACGCAGGTGGAAGCGGTCAGCCAGCCCGCGTGGCGACCCATTACTTCGATTATCGTCACGGAATCTATGGAGTACACCGAGCTGTCGCGGATTATCTCCTGGACGGTAGCGCAGACGTACTTCGCCGCCGAGCCGAAGCCGGGGGTGTGGTCGGTGACAGGCAGGTCGTTGTCGATGGTCTTGGGTATGCCGACAAAGCGTATATCCGAGCCGATGCCCATGCCGTACTTCGACAGCTTCTCCACGGTGTCCATCGAGTCGTTACCGCCGATGTAGAAGAACGCGCCGATGCGGTGCTTGTCGAGGCAGGCGAATATCTTGGCGTAGAGTGCCTCAGCGCCCTCCTCGTCCAGCTTGGGGAGCTTGTATCTGCAGGATCCAAGCAAGGTGGAAGGAGTCTGCCTGAGCAGTTCCATAT
>CAMVIL010000013.1 GCA_947167535.1 uncultured Ruminococcus sp.
GGTAATCTATCTCTCCGTTGAGATCTTCAAAGATCTCCTTGCCCGTACCCTCGTAGTGTGCCAGCGGGTTGTTCGGATTCTTGAACTGCTCCAGCGAGATGGAATCGGGTATCTCAGCCTTCAGCTCGTCAGCCTTTTTAACCGCACCGAGCATTCCGTCGGCACGAGGAGTATTTATCACCTCAGCGCCCAGCGCTCTCATGAGCGCCTGCTTCTCTGCGGAGAATTTCGTGGGGACGGTGAATATCACTCTGTAGCCTCTGCCGAGTGCCGCGAATGCGATACCCAGTCCGGTGTTGCCTGCGGTAGCTTCTATTATCGTGCCGCCTTTTTTCAGTTTCCCCTCCTGCTCGGCTGCCCTGACCATATACTCGCCGATACGGTCTTTGACGCTGCCGGAAGGGTTATACATTTCCAGTTTCGCATAAATATGTACATCGGGGGAGACCCCCATATTGTTCAGCCTCACAAGCGGTGTGTGACCTATAAGGTCGTGCATATTCTCATACAGCATTTTACTTTACCTCGCTTTTCGCTATCGCCTGCTCAATGTCGGCGAGAATGTCGTCTATGTTTTCAATGCCTATCGAAAGTCTTATCAGACCGTCGGTGATGCCCACCTTCTTGCGTATATCCTCGGGGATGGAAGCGTGAGTCATGCTCGACGGATGGCATACCAGCGATTCAACGCCGCCCAGGCTCTCAGCCAGTGTCACGAGCTCCAAGCTCTCAAAGAACACCTTGATGTCGTAGTTGTCCTTCAGCTCGAAGGATATCATCACGCCGCCGTTTTTCGCCTGACGCTTGTTGACTTCATAGCCCTTGTCGGTCGCAAGACCGGGGTAGTGAACGCTCTTGACTGCACTGTGCTTTGTGAGATATTCGGCGGCTTTCTGCGCGTTCTCAACGTGTCTGTCGAGTCTTACGCCCAGCGTTTTGATGCCGCGTATCAGCAGGAAGCTGTCAAAGGGAGGAAGCACGCCGCCGGTAGAATTCTGTATGAACGCTATCCTTTCTGCAAGCTCCTTGGTCTTTACCACCGCAAGTCCCGCCACAACGTCGCTGTGGCCGCCGAGGTACTTGGTCGCGCTGTGGACAACGATATCAGCGCCGAGCTCGATCGGTCTCTGCAGGTAAGGCGTCATGAAGGTGTTGTCTACTATGACCAGCAGTCCGTGCTTGTGAGCTATCTCTGCGATGGCGCGGATGTCGGTTATCGTCATCAGCGGGTTCGCGGGGCTCTCGATCAGCACCGCCTTTACGTCGGGGGTGATGTCGCGCTCAAATGCCGCAGGGTCTTCGGTGTCGGATATCGTGTAGTTGATGTTGAAGTGGTTGAAGACCTGATCCAGCAGTCTGAAGGTGCCGCCGTATACATTAGAAGATATCAGCACCCTGTCGCCCGTGTTCAGCAGGCTGAGCACTGCCGTCTCCGCCGCCAGACCGCTTGCGAATGCGAAGCCCGCATAGCCGCCCTCAAGCTCGGCGATAAGTGCTTCCAGTGCCTCGCGGGTGGGGTTTCCCGTGCGGGAATACTCATAGCCGCGCATCTTTCCCAGACCGTCCTGCTTGAAGGTCGAGGTCTGATAGATCGGTACGTTTACCGCTCCCGTGCGCTCATCGGTGGATATCCCGCCGTGTATCAGCGCTGTTTCAATGTTATTGTAGCTCATACTTTCCACACCTTTCATATTTATCATATCTGTAAACTATGATTTGTAGCATGACTATATTCTACATCTAATTGATGGCTTTGTCAATACCTAAATGTGATAACGTTATCACGGATCAGATGTAATATTCGGGTTCGTTCAGCTCACGCAGTGAGCGGCAGCTTTCACGGATGACCAGTGTGCCCTCCACCTCGAGGCGGGAGATTATCCTGTGCCCGCCGCGTATCCTGTCCAGCAGAAGCATCAGCGCGAATCGCACCATCTCGTTCTTCGGCAGCGAAACGCTTGTCAGCATCGGCTTTGTGTACTGCGCCGCATCGATGTCGTCGCTGGAGATTATCGAGGGCATATATCCTCTCGACCTGCGCCTGCCCATCGCCTTTATCATGCCGACCGCGAGAATGTCATTGGCACAGTAGATGCCCGTCGGCGGGTCGGCGAGGGAGGAGAAATACTCCAGTGCCGAGAGGCCGCCCGATTCGTTGGGGACGGTGTCGAAAATGTAGTCGATATCGGGTTCGAGGTGTCCCTGCGCAAGCGCCTTCTGATACCCCGTGAACCGCGACTCGTTGTGGCAGTCGCCCACATATCCTATCTTCGTGTGCCCCAGCTTTTCAAGATGCGAGACAGCCGTCTGCGCTATCCTGCTGCCGTCGCAGAGCACCTCGTCCACCTCGTAATTGGTGGAGTTGCGATTTATCGAAACGATGTTTTTCTCCTTGGTTTTCAACAGTTTGAGCGCCCTGCTGGTCACCTTTCCGACTATGACCAGCCCGTCCGAGCGGCGCTCATTTCCTGCGTAGAGATCGTCTGCCAGTTCCCGCAGCTTGTCTCCCCTTGCAGCCTTGTCGTCGGAAAACTCGGCGCACCGCCAGACGTTCCCGACGATACATCCGCTGGTCCTAAGCTCTCGTTCGAGCAGCATCAGCAGTTCGTCATAGAACGGGTCTGCCGCCTCGTGTGCGAACCTTGTCAGCAGGATATTGATGTGGAATATCCGCTCCTCAGTCCTGACCCCCGAACGCAGCGTGCGGGCGCTGGCGTTGGGGATATAGTTTATCTCGCGGGCGGCGTCAAGCACGCGCTGCCTGACCTCTTCGCTGGAACATTTTCGTGAGGGGTCGTTGAGTATCCGCCCTACTGTAGAGACGGAAACGCCCGTCATTTGTGCTATTTCTTTTAATGACATTTTCAGCGCCCCTTTCTTATACTTTCCTTTTCCTATCGGACAACTATGATTATACCACAGTAATCCACAGTTGTCAAGTAGGAAATTTGTTAATTTTCTGTGATGACGTTATCACAGATAACCATTTCAGCTCACCGCAAAGTAAACCTGCCGCTCACGCTTGACATACCCGACGAGGGATAGTATAATGAAATGGGAGGTGAGCTGCCATGCTCAGAAGACTATCCGGACGCCTTGCAGCCGCAGGGCTTGATATACACGGCGCAGAGTTGTTTTACAGGGGCGAGATCTATCGCTCGGGCAGCTGCGATGTACGTCTGCCGATATATTCGGTCACAAAGTCGCTGACATCTGCGGCGTTCATGCTGGCCTGCGACGACGAGTTCGTTTCACCAGACACGCCCCTTGCAGAGTTTCTCGAAAGCCGATACGCTCCGCTCATGTCCGAGGACTTCATGCGGCTTCCATTCCGCCGCTTCCTGACCATGACGGCAGGCAGATACCCGTTCCGCCCCGAAGGCAGCGACTGGACGGAGAATATCCTGACCCTCAGCACCGACCACTCGGACACCGGGTATCACTACTCGAATATCCCTGCGTATCTTGTGGGGGCGGCGGTGGAGAACGCCATCGGCGGCGGACTGATGGATCTGCTGACCGAGCGCATCTTCGACCCGCTGGGCATACCCGAGCCGACATATCAAAAAAGCCCCGAGGGGCATTTCTACGGCGCTACGGGAATGGAGCTTTCAGCGGACGAGCTGACTAAGCTGGGGCGGCTGTTCTTGAACGGCGGAGAGTATGACGGCAAACGGCTCATCTCTGAGCAGGCGGTCAGCCTTGCGGTCACGCCGCAGGTTGAGACCTCCGAAGGCGACAGCTACGGGTTCTTCTTCCGCACCGACGGCAGCAGCTTTTCCATGCGTGGAAAGTGGGGACAGCAGTGCATCATCTGCCCCGACAGGCAGCTGGTGCTGACCTATCTCTCGCACCAGCCCGACCGCGCACAGGAACTGCATACGATCATGAAGGATTTTCTCGCAGAGATATAAAAAAACAGCCATAGCATTTTCGTGTGCTATGGCTGTATGTTTTTTACAGAAGTCCTGCTGCGCTGAACGCCTGCTCGAGGTCGTCGATGAGGTCGTCCGCGTCCTCGAGACCTGCCGAGATACGGATAAGGTTCGAGGGGATATCCGCCAGCTTGAACTCATCCTCATTCAGCTCGGAGTGAGTGGTGTTAGGCGAATCAACGATCAGCGAACGAGCGTCGCCGAGATTTACATGATAGTGGAACAGCTTGATGTTGTTGAGGAACGCTGCCTCCTGCTCGGGTGTGCCCTTGATACCGAAGGACAGCACTCCGCCGCCGCCGTTGGGAAGATGCTTGTCGGCAAGCTCCTTGAACTTGTAGCTTTCAAGGCTCGGGTGACGTACCCACTCGACAGCAGGCGAGCTCTCGAGATATGCGGCGATCTTTGCGGCATTCTTTGACTGCTTTGCAACACGCTCGGAGAGGGTCTCCAGTCCGATGATCGCGAGGTAAGCGTCCTGCGGAGAAAGTGCCGCGCCCAGCAGATTGAGGTATACAAGTGTCGCACGGAATATGAAGAAATTGTCAGGGAAGATATCCACAGGCGACTTGCCCTTGAGCATTACGATCTTCTCATAGAACTGAGGATAGCGCTCCTTGGTGTAGAGGCTCATGTCGCCGTTATCGAGGATAAGTCCTGCGATGAGGTTGCCGTGACCGGTCAGCGCCTTGGTCGCGGAGTAAACCACGATGTCAGCGCCGTGCTCGAAAGGACGGTAGAGATAAGGTGTTGCCAGCGTATTGTCAACGACTACAGGCACACCGTGCTTGTGAGCGACTTCGGAGATGCCGTCGATGTCGAGAAGATAAGCGTTGGGGTTGGAAAGGCTCTCTACGTAGATAGCCTTTACGTCGTCGGTGATCTCGGCTTCAAGCTTTGCGGGGTCAAGCACTGCATCGGTCAGCTTGATCTTAACGCCCAGCTCGGGGAAGAGTCTGTCGAAAGCGTCGATGGTGCCGCCGTAGAGATAAGGCGAAGCGAGGATCGTGCCGCCCTTTGAAGCGAGGTTGAGCAGAGTGTAGCTGATAGCCGCCATTCCGGAGCCGACAGCAACTGCGTTCTTTGCGCCGTCAAGTGCCTTTACGCGCTCGGCAAAATAGTTGACGGTGGGATTGCCGACGCGGGTGTAGAGGAAGCCTGCTTCCTTGTAGGTGAACAGATTCTGTGCGTGCTCGGTGCTCTTGAAATCGTAAGCCGCAGTCTGATATATCGGGGGCGAGATCGCCTGATTGTTGTCCTGCGGATTGTAGCCTGCCTTGATCTTTTTGGTGTCAAATTTAAGTTCTGCCATGATTATCTTTCCTTTCGGTCTTGTTTTGTTTTCGATGTACTCAGTTTACCGCAAAGCGCGCAAAAGGTCAATCCCGAAAGCTGATAACGTTATCTTTTTGCGTCAGCGAAAAGCCTCGGAACAGACCTTATCGGCGGGATTTTGAGGTTCTGATCTGCCCTTTTGCAGAATTCCCCGGCAAAAGGTGATAACGTTGTCAGCTTGTGATCACGCGGTTTGCGGGCTGCCGCACATCGCCCTGAGACGTTGCAAATGAAGAAGCGGCGCTGTGATAAGAATACGTTATCACGAACGCCGCAGATTATAAATGAGATCTATATCGCTCAATAAACGCCGTTTATCGGACGGGTGTCAGATGTGCATTGCATCCATCGCCCTGATATACTGCAGGGTGGGCACGAATATCCCGTCGTGAGGGGTTCCCTCAAAGACGCGCTCACCGTTTTTGTAGACCAGAAGCTGTGCTATGGGGACTTCCTGCCATTCCGAGCCGTCGAGAGCCGTCGTGGAGAAAACATAGCCCGAACCGATCCGGCGGTACTTCATCGTATCTTTCATGTTCTTGTGTATGTAGAGCAGCTCGCCGTCGTAGATGATGAGGTTCAGCTTATTTCTCGGCGACATCTCACGGACAAGACCGTCAACAAGCTCGCAGCGCTCTTTCTCCGAAAGCTCGCCGCTGTCCTGCACCTTACTGAGTACGTCCAGAAGGTAGAGAAACAGCCGCTCGGAGTCGGTGTCGCCCGACTGTCCGTTAAGGTAAGGTATCAGCCTGCTGCCCGAATATATCGTGCCGTTGTGGATAAGCGTCCACTGCCTGCCGGTGTTGTCGCGCCCCGTGAAAGGATGGCAGTTCTGCGGGGTTATGGAGCCCACCGTCGCATATCTTATATGCCCGAGAAGAGTCTTCTGAGGCTTCAATTTATTCAGCAGCCGCTTCAGAGTCTCGCTGTCGGAAGCCTTCTCGCAGCCCTTTACAAGTCTGTCGCCGTACATCAGACCCCAGCCGTGAGGATTGCTCACGCTGTGTGTGAAAAACTCCTCAAGCTGTACACTTATATCCTCCGGCTCTGCGGCTGAAAAGCCGATCAACTCGCACATTGTCATCACCTTCCGTACCGTAAATATCTTCTGCTCTTAACCTGTCACAAAGTCTGTTTTGCAGTTTGGTTTTTTCATATTCTATAACTTTCAGAGCGTCGCTTCTGTCGGCAAAACGCTCCGCCATATCGTTTAGTATCTGCTCCGCACGTTCGAGGATCGGTACACCGTCTATCTCCACTCCCTCAAGGTCGCGCAGAGCCGCATTCTTGTGATCCGAAACCGCCTGCTGCTGTGCTTCTGCGGTAAAGTCAAAGTCAGGCTGTTCCGAGAGATAGATCGCCAGCAGGTGCGCAAACCGCAGATCGTCGGCATTGATGCCGTGCTGCTCAAAGGGATTCAGATCGAACATTCTCAGCTCGACGTGGCTGACTCCGCTTTTAAAGCTCTCCAGCTTGTTGACGCCCTTCGGCTTCAGACGTATCGGCAGGTAGAGTTCGCTTGCCGAGAACAGCACACCCTTGTCAACGTAGAACTGAATGCTGTCCACGAACGCCTGAAGGCTGTCGAAGTTCAGTGTCGGGACGAACTCGTTCCAGTAGCCTCTTTCGCTGTTTCTGATGGAAGCATATTTGCCGATCTCCGCGCCCTTTGCGCCGTCCTCATTCAGCGAACGGTCATATACAGGGCTTGCGGCGGTAAGCAGCAGCGGCAGCCAGCTGTATCTGCTCAGCTGCTTGTAGAGCCTGAGATAGAAGCTGTTCCTGAACTCGCCGAAGTCATCATCTTTGCAGATGCTGCAAAGATATTCGTCGTCAAAGGACAGATTGAAGTGTATCCCCGAAAAGAGCATCAGGCGCTTGCCGTAGCGGCGCTCCAGCTGTTCGCGGTAGATGCGCTTGCCCGAGTGCTCGCCTCTGAAATCGGCGACGGGGATATCCGCCTCGCTGTTGAAATGCGGCGGATTGCTGTAAAGCCAGAGTTTTTCGCCGTCGGTGTCGAGGCGTTCCCTGACTTCGCTGTCCAGCCGGTCAAGTTCTGCCATCACGCTGTCAATGCTATTACAGACAGGCGTCACCAGCTCGATCTGATTCTCACAGAAATCGCGGGTTATCTCACCGTTTTCCTCAAAGGGGTGAGGCGTCTGCGCGAGGCGGCCGTCCTTGTCGACCCTCAGCGTCTCACGCTCCAGCCCGAAATATCCTTTATATATAAGCTCGTTTTTCATTTTATTCTCCTGTTCAGACGATTGCGTATTCCCTGATGAAACGCTCTATGGGAGCTCCATTTTCAAGCCCCTCTACCATATCCCGCGCGGGATTTGTCAGACGCTCGGCACGGTCGTAAAGAGGTGCTAAGAAATGCTCCTCCATCTTTCCGCGCTGCGAGAGTCCCTGCTCCGCCAGCGATACTATCCTTATCAGCTGCTCCGAGAGCGCCTGCCTGTCAAGAAAATCGGGCAGCGTGCGCTTTGAGAGCATATCCTGAAGCTTATCGGGCGTGCAGCCGTGGGAGTAGATGACCTTGTCGCTTTCCAGCAGTTCATTAAGCTCGCCCAGCTTTTCCGACAGACCGGTGTGCAGCGCCGAGACGGTCATAACATCCTTTATCGGCTGACAGCAGGAGCTGCGGTATTCTATCGTCCCGCGATAGGTCAGGTCTTCAAATTTGAATGTGCGCAGGTATTCGAGGTCGCAGGATTCGGGAGCGAAGCTGACGTTTTTGTACGCGCCGCCGTCAAAACACTCTCCGCTGACCTTTTCAAGACCGAAGAAGTCCCCTACCGCAACAGGCCGGAAGTCGATATACTTCCCGTCCCTCATAGTACAGTATATGGACTGGGTCTTAATATATTCCAGCAGCTCGTCGATGCTGTTCAGCCTGCGGGTGAACATTCCCACATTGCGCGGATTGTAGCCCTGCATACTGCGCTCCCAAAGCATATTTCTGGCGCAGAGATACTCGGGGAAGTCGGGCATATAGGAATTTGCGAACAGCAGCGCCTTGTATGGCTCCAGCAGTGTGAACACGTTGAGCGTCTCGATGAGATTGTCCTGTGTAACGTCCAGCTGCACCTGAGAAGCGCTGGTGAAGGTCCCGAAGTCGGGGCGGTCGTGGAAATATCTGCCGTCGGCCTCGTATCTGCGGTAGCTGTGCAGATAGTGATAGAGCATACGGTAGCGCTCGTTGGGCACGGGGCGGTTGTGATTGACGTTGTAGTTGGGGTTTATGCCCATACCCGTGAGGGTGTAGCCGAGAGGCGCCAGACTGTTCTGCAGATAATTATAATACTTCACGAATCTGCCGTGGATCTCGTTTAAGTCGGTGCCCTTGCCGAGAGAGAGCTCGGCGTTTGTGTAAGCGCAGTCGAAGGACAGATTGTCCCCTGTGACAGGGTCGGTCATCGAGTTGACCACGCCGTCGTCGTCGCGGCTCGATACCTTGAATCCGAAGTGCTCCCTGAATCCATCGGCAGCTGCAGCTATCACCGCCTCGTCAGCAGCCTCGCCTGAAAGCCTTACCACAGGCATTTCTATCTCAATGCCAATGGCGCTGCTCTTCTTCTTTTTGGTCGGCTTTATGTATTTCTCATACAGAGCTTCGTCCAGACAAAAGATACTCATAATACCCCTCCGTTCAGGAAATAATTCCCACTGTTTAACTATGATATTTATATGATATCATATAATTCCTATTGTGTCAATATGATTTCTCGAAGTTTATCTAATGTTAACAAGTTTTGACCACACGGCCGTATGCTGATTATAAAAAAAACCTGCGCTGGTGTTGCCCCGCGCAGGACTCTTTTTCAGAACTCGTAAGGTGTTATCTGGTAAACGAAGTAATTGAGCCAGTTCGAGAACAGCAGGCTCGACGCCGACAGCCAGCGGCTGACAGGTTCCTTGTCGGGGTCGTCGTCGGGGAAATAATTCGCGGGAATGTCGGGCGAAAGTCCCCTGTCGGTGTCGCGGATATACTCCTCGGCGAGGCGGTACAGGTCATACTCGGGGTGGCCGTTTACAAAGATATTCTTGCCGCCGTCCGATACGATATACGCACCCGCCTGCTCCGACTCCGCGATGATAGACAGGTCGCTCACCTTTTTTACCTCCTCGCTGTCGATACCTGTGTGGCGCGAATGCGGCGCATCGAAATGCTTGTCAAAACCTCGCACAAGCTCATTGTTGACGTCCAGCACGGTATGCTCGAAGATCCCCGACAGCTTGCGGGGAAGGTCGTGCTTCGGCACGCCGTAGTGATAGTAGAGTCCTGCCTGCGCCGCCCAGCAGAGGTGAAGCGTCGATGTGACGTGTATCCTGCTCCACTCAAATATCGCCGACAGCTCGCCCCAGTAGTCAACGTCCTCGTACTGAAGCTTCTCCACAGGCGCACCTGTGATTATCAGACCGTCAAAATACTTGTGCTCTATCTGATAAAATGGCACGTAGTTTCTCAGAAGATAATCCGCCGAGGTGTTCTTGTACTTGTGGGTAACGAGCCTTATAAATGTGACCTCCACCTGAAGCGGCGAATTGGAGAGCAGCCGCAGGATCTGCTGCTCGGTATCTTCCTTATCGGGCATTATGTTGAGCACCGCTATCTTCAGCTCACGGATATCCTGATGCATAGCGCGTTCTTCGGTCATCGCAAAGATGTTTTCCTTTTTCAGCTTCTCAATTACGGGCAGTTTTTCTTTCAGTCTTATTGGCATACCCTCGTCCTCCTTATTAGTATAGTTTTCATATAGGTTAGCTATGATATATGATTATAGCATATCTTCTTTATTTTGTCAAGAGGTATTTTCATATAATAATTTTAGCCTGCCGTATCGCTTGAGCGATTGACTTTTTCAGAGCGGTCTGGTATAATAATACAAGGTGGAGACGCAGTATGTCCGCCATTATCGAACATGAGGTGACAACTAAATGCTGACTATCACATCGGAAGATATTCGCGCCGTACTTCGCGATTACGGGGTCATGCCCGAGTGCGTTTCATTCACGGAGCTGCAAAGATATGATTACGATAACGACCCCGTGCGGGTCAGGCTGATAATTCGTGCGGAACTGACAAACGGCAGGTCTGTGGTGATCCGCTTCAAGAACGAGGAAGATGCGCCGCAGGATATTATCGAAGCACAGAGCCGTTTTGCCGCGCTGCTGTATCGGCACGGCATAGAGACGCCGAAGGCGTATACCTACGGCGGAGATCTTGCTCACGGTTATTCGATCGGCGGGTATGATGTCGTCGTTACCGTTGAAGATTTCGCGGACGGAGAGATACAGATCGTCGACCCGAAGACAGCGGAGGATACGGGCGAACTGTTGGCGAAGATGCACTGCATCACCGAGAAAGCCGACGCTCACGCAGACAGCAAAGTGCTCTTTGACCCGCTGGCGGAAAACGATCTTTTCAGTTTTGAGGCATTCACCCGGCACAAAAACAAGCTCCTTGGCATCGACAGCGGGCTGTATCACGAGATCGTCCGCAGGCATTCGGAGCTTGCGGCTCACATCGAGCCTTTCGCGAAAGCACCGCGCTTTGCCGTTCAGGGCGACATCAGCATCTGCAACCTCTACCGCACAAAGGACGGAAGGCTCGGAGTGTTCGATTTCAACCGCTGCGGTGACAACGTTCTGTACTTCGACGCCGTAATGCAGGCGATCTTTGAAGCGCGGCTGATGGACTACCCGACCGAGCTGGCAGGACGTCAGGAAGAGCCGATCCTGACTGCGTTCCTGAAGGGTTATCTCAAGCTCCGCCCCTTCACTGAGGAGCAAAAGGCGGCGTTCCCGTATCTTTACGCGCTGACCGACGCCTTCTGGGCAGGCGATATCATCTGGAGCGACAACAGTCTCGCGAAAGCCATAGAAGCAAACGACGACGCTCACGCGCATCAATGGATGAAGGAGATCTGCCGGCGGGAATCGGTGCTTCGACAGCTGCCGTGAGAGCAGCCGCAAACAAAAGGGCTATGTCCTCCTTGAGCGGAAGGCACAGCCTTGTTTTATGCGATATTATTCTACCCGTTCTCCGCTGTGCAGAGCGATGAGCTTGTCGCCCACGATGCTCTTCATCAGCTCGAATGCGGTGATAACGCAGTCTGGATCGCTGCCGAAGATCGCGCAGCAGCGTCCGTTTGCCGTTCTGCGATCCTCATAATAGTGATTCCTTTCACTGTGATCTGTAAGACTAAATAACAAACCGTCCGCAGGGCATAAAACTCTGCGGACGATGTCAGTTTTAAATTATCAGAAAGCCAGCTTGCTCTCGAGGTAAGCCTCAAGCTCTGCGATGGGCATACGTACCTGCTCCATGCTGTCGCGGTCGCGGACGGTAACGCATCCGTCGGTCTCCGACTCGAAGTCGTAGGTCACGCAGAAGGGAGTGCCTATCTCGTCCTGACGGCGGTATCTCTTACCGATGGAACCTGCCTCGTCATAGTCTACCATGAACTTCTTGGAGAGGTTCTCGAACAGCTCGGTAGCGGGTGCCGAGAGCTTCTTGGAAAGCGGCAGAACAGCAGCCTTGAAAGGTGCCAGCGCGGGATGGAAGTGCATTACGGTACGAACGTCGGGCTTCTCCTCGGTGCCGATG
>CAMVIL010000014.1 GCA_947167535.1 uncultured Ruminococcus sp.
CCTCCCGCCTGTCGAGGATATCCAGCACGGGGCAGTCTGCCTGAGACAGCTCCTCCCGCAGCCGCTCGCGGACGGCGGCTTCGTAGGCGGGGTTGTGGGTCTTGGGGTAGGGGGATTTCTTGCGGGCGAGTATCTTCTCGGGCAGCATACCCTCCGAAGCCTTGCGGAGCAGACCCTTCTCCCGCCCGAGGTAGTCCTTGAACATCCACGGCACGCGGTAGAGATACTCCACGATGCGGTAGTCGCAGAAAGGCACCCTCACTTCAAGACCGCTGTACATGGACATTCTGTCCTTGCGGTCGAGGAGCGTCTGCATGAACCAGTCGGTGTTGAGCCTCATCATCTGCCGCATACGCCTTTCCAGCGAAGTCAGCCCCTGCTCGGTCACGAGACTTATGGTGCCGAGATATTTGTCGTGGACATACTCCTCCGCCGACACCCCCTCCAGATACTCGGGGCGCATGAGCGAAGCGCGGTAGGCGGTGGACTGCGACCAGGGGAAGCCGTCTGTCTCACGTATATCGGGGTCGCGGTACCAAGGGTAGCCGCCGAATATCTCGTCGGCGCACTCCCCCGAGAGCGCCACCTTGAATCCCGCATCCTTCACCGCTCTGCAAAAGAGCAGAAGCGAGCTGTCAACGTCCGCCATGCCGGGCAGGTCGCGGGCTTCGGTGGAGCTGTAGAGCGCCTCCACAAGCTCGGGAGTGTCCACCACCACCCGATGGTGCTCGCTCCCCAGATACTTCACCATCTCCGCGATATACTCGTCGTCGGCGTTGGGCTGGAACTTACCCGCCTTGAAATACCTGGCGTTGTCGCGGTACTCCACCGAAAAGGTGTGGAGCCGCTCTCCCCGCTCCGACAGCACGCCTCTTGTCACCGACGATATCAGGCTGGAATCCAGCCCTCCCGACAGGAAAGTACATATCGGCACGTCGGAGACCGTCTGCCTCATAATGGAGTCGCGGACGAGCCCCCGCACATTGCTGAGGGTTTCCTCAAAGCTGTCCGAGAATGGCTCCTGCCCCTGCTCGCCGTAGTCCCAGTAGGTGTAGCGCCGCATACCCCGCTCGTCGAACACCGCACACTCGGCGGGCTTTAAGTCGTGTATCCCTCGAAGCACCCCGCAGCCGCAGGTGCGTGCGGGGCCTATAAGCATCACCTCGCGCACGCCCTCGGAATCAAGCTCCGCGTCGATGGCGTCAAGGCAGAGCAGACCCTTTATCTCCGAAGAAAAGTAGAGCACGCCGCCCCTCAGCGTGTAAAAGAGCGGCTTCACGCCGACACGGTCGCGGGCGAGGAACAGCCGCCGACTGCCGCTGTCCCAGACGGCAAAGGCGAAGATGCCGTTGAATCTGTCAACGCACTCCATCCCCCACTCGGCGTAGGCGAGCAGGACAACTTCGGTGTCCGAGCCGGTGCGGAAGCTATACCCCAGCGAGATCAGCTCCCGACGTATCTCGTCGGTGTTGTAGAGCTCGCCGTTGTAGACCAGCGCCAGTTCCCTGCCTCCGCCGCGGAATATCATCGGCTGAGCCCCGCCCTCGGGGTCGATTATCGCAAGGCGGGTATGTACCAGCAGGGCGTTATCCGTCTGATAGACCCCGTCGCCGTCGGGGCCGCGGCGTGAAAGCGCCGATATCATTTTTTCTGCCGCGTCGGGGTCGCGCCGCAGGGCGGCTGCAAAGTCGTCTCCCCATCCGACAAAACCTGAGATAGCACACATAAAAAATCACCTCGCTGCATTATATGCCGCAAGGTGATATAGTGATACAGATTCAGATTCAGCCCCAGAGCTTCCCGGGATAAACGCCCGCCTCGATGTTGGCACGGACAGCAGCCTGAGCCGCAGCCTTGTCCTTGACGCTGGTCATGCCGAACCACTTGTCAGAAGTCTCGAAGAGACGGCAGTCTGCTTCGCCGCGCTGGATCATGTCGTTGATGACCGACGGCAGCAGGAACTCGGAGCCTGCAACTTCCGCATTCTCGGCGAGGAACTTCTCGAACTCAGCGCCCAGCGTGTCTATAAAGCCGGCGGGACAAGCCCACATATTCATCGAAACGAGAGACTTAGCGTCAACTTCCTTCAGAGTCTCGTCGGACTTTGAGGTGAAGGACAGCACCTTGCCGCCCTCTCGGCGAATGCCGTAGGTCTCGGTGATGTCGGTCAGGAAACCGTCAGCTGCATCGCAGACTCCGCGGGTGACGGTGCCCTCTGCACTCAGAGTGTTCTCGAGAATGAATCCCGGCATCGCGAGGTGCATCTTACCGCCCTCAGCCGCAGCTTCGGAAACGAGGAAATCATGCATCGCAACAAACGCCTTTCTGCCGTAAACGTCGTCGGCATTGATGACCGCGAAAGGCTCCTTCACAACGCCGCGGCAGGCAAACACCGCATGACCCGTGCCCCAGGGCTTGGCGCGCTCGACGTTCTTATACGCCTCGGGCACGTCGTCGGTCTGCTGGTAAACGTAGTCGGTCTCGATCTGCTGACCGATACGGCTGCCGATCATATCGTCAAATGCCTGCTTGATATCTTTTCTGATAATGAAAACGACCTTGTCAAAGCCCGCCGCCTTTGCGTCGAATATGGAATAGTCCATGATGATCTCGCCGTTGGGACCGATAGGGTCGAGCTGCTTGATCCTGCCCTCGCCGTAGCGCGTGCCAAGACCTGCTGCCATTATTACTAGTGTTGTCTTTATGCTCATTGTTATGTCTCCTTTAATTTCTGCACAGATATGAAACCATGCATTTGTTATATTATCGCATATTTCAACAGACTTGTCAAGCCTTTTTTGGGAAAAGTTACGAGATGACTTTTTTGTCGGGTGGGTGGTCGTTGCAGCTGGCGCTGCAATTGGGGAGATTTCCCTCGGTTCGCTTACGCTCACCATCGGGAAATTTAAAATCGGCACTGGTGGGGTTCTTGGGCGTTTAGTGCGGGGACGGACGATGGAGCCTTTTTTTCAGATGGACATTTGGGGTGCCGATTTTTTCGTTGCGCCTGCGGCGCAAATGGGAGCTCTGCTCCCAAACCCTCGCAAGGGGGACCCTTTGAAAAGGGTCTCCCCTTGACCCCTCCTAAACTTTCTTTTCTCACCCTCATTTGCTCAAACCCGTAGAAGACATCAAGGGACTCCCAAAGACATACGCCAGAGGTCACAGACCATAGAAAGATCGCGATCAAATGCCGCGGCTCAAAATAGCAGTATCGCTTTGCGAGTCTCCGCGCTGCGGAGCGACTGCGCGTCCAAAGAAAAAGGCTGCACGTCGAGGGGAAGTGGGCTTTGTGGCGACCGTTTGCAAGCCCGCGGCTTACGGCGCGCATAAAACGCAATTCCCTTCGAGGTGCAGCCTTGATATGGGAGGAATTATCCCGACCGATGAGACGGCCGGTCACATGAGTGCAGATATCCTGCGTGGTGCGATGGTGCGGTGGTACGGTGACGGTCTTACGTCAGGTACGCGCTTCCAGCATCTCCTGTTCCTTGAAGAAGAGCGATATGCACCAGATCGCGCTGATGCCTACCAGTACATAGATGATGCGCGCAAGCACCGCCGCCTGTCCGCCGAAAATGAACGCCACCAGATCAAACTGGAATATGCCTATGAGTCCCCAGTTCACTCCGCCGACGATCAGAAGCAGTAAAGCTATCCTGTCGAGCATTTCTTTCACCTGCCTTTGATGATGGTATTCTATATGGAAACACCGTTTTCACTTTTGGTGTCACGTTTAGTATAGGCAGATCTTTAGTTCTTATTCGCGGTTTTGAAAAAATTTTTTGACCCGCACGCCCGCTTCGGCATATCATGTATCAGTAACGGTTTCAAGCGAGGTGAGTGATTTGATAAATTTTGACAATTCGGCGACCAGCTTTCCCAAACCGCCCGAGGTCAGGAAGGCGGTGCTCAGAGCGCTGGACGTCTACGGCGGCAATCCCGGGCGCGGGGGACATAAGCTCTCGCTGGACACCGCCGAGAAGGTCTACGAGGTCAGGCGGTCGGCGGCGGAGCTCTTTGGCGCCCAGACGGAAAACACCATCTTCACCGCCAACTGCACCATGGCGCTCAACATGGCGATAAAGGGCATGATGGAGTACGGCGGGCATATCATTATCTCGGGGTACGAGCACAACGCGGTGCTGCGCCCCGTCTACGCTATGGCTAAAGCGCGGCGGGTGACATTCTCGGTGCTGCCGGTATTCGACGACACGGAGCGCACCATCGCCGAACTGAGAAAGCTTATCCGCCACGACACGCGCGCCGTCTGCTGCACGGTGGCGTCAAACGTCAGCGGGCGGATACTCCCCTACCGCGAGATTGCGCGGGTCTGCCGAAGCTACGGGATATGCTTTATCGCCGACGCGGCGCAGGCGGCGGGACTGCTGGACTTAAAGCTCAGCGACGGCTTTGACTTCATCTGCACGGCGGGTCACAAGGCGCTGTACGGACCCTCGGGGACAGGGCTTCTCGTCTCCAGCGGCGAGTACAACCTCCCGACCATAATCGAGGGCGGCACCGGCACCAACTCCGCCGACCCCGAGCAGGGCGACGATATGCCCGAGCGTCTGGAGAGCGGCACCGTCAACACAGCGGGGATACTTGGTCTGGGCGCGGGGATAGAATTCGTGAGAGCGAAGACTCCCGCCGCCATCATGAAGCAGGAGTCGGCGCTGGTGAAGCGATTCGAGAGCGCGGTGTCGGGGATAGAGGGCGTGAAGCTTTACCCCTGCGCCAAGCGGGTGCCGATATGCGCTTTCAACCTGCGGGAGATGAACTCTCAGGCGCTGTCGATGAAGCTGTCGGAGCGCGGGTTCGCGCTGAGGGGCGGACTGCACTGTGCGGGTCTGGCGCACCGTTCGATGGGCACGCTGACTCAGGGCGCGGTGCGCTTCTCGCCGAGCGTGTTCAGCACGACCCGCGAGGTGGACGCGCTGGCGGCGGCGGTGAGGGAGATCGCGGGGGAACTGTCAGACGGCGGTCTCCCGTGATAATAATGTAAAGGTGAAAGTGTTGAGCGGGATCTTCACTTTCACTTTTATATTTGCAGGAGCATCCGGACACGCGGATCGGAGCGGGGGTTGAAAAACAGTCGGCTATATGATATACTATATACGATACCTGCCGCGCAAAAGAGCAGGAAATAAGAAATGGGGTTTGATGCGGATTGATGAAGATACTTATCTGCGATGACGAGGCCAAACAATGCGAGCTTCTGGCAGAGCTCCTCAGAGAGCAGATCAGGGGCAAAGTGGGGATAGACACGGCTTCCTCCCGTGAAGAGATGCAGACGCTGCTTGACAAACAGGACTACTCTGTCATCTTTATGGATATAGAGCTCGGAGAAGACGTAAACGGCATAGAGCTTGCTAAAGAGATAAAAGAGCGCCGCAGCGGCTGCTCGATAGTGTTTATCACGGGATATATCAGATACTGCGAAGATATCTTCTACGCTGGTCCCGACGCTCTTATGCTGAAGCCTTTTTCAGAAGAGAACGTAAAAAGAGTGCTGGAAATAATCCGCCGCAAAAAGGAGCTTTCCGATTCCGTGAGCATCGCTGTGGGCAAGAGACAGCTTGAAAAGATATCCCTGGACAACATTTCCTACATCGAGACAAAAGCCAGATATCTCATTTTCCACGACAGCGACTACCGTCAGGCATACAGGTTCTATGATATCAAGATGTCGGACATCGCCGAAAAAATGCCGGCTAATTTCCTGTGGTGCCACAAGAGCTTTTTTGTCAACATCGATTTTGTCACGGGGATCGAACGCTTCAAGTTCAGAATGAAAGGCGGAAATGAAATACCCATCAGCCAGAAAAGATACCCCGAGACCAAAAAGCTCTTCCTCGAATATCTGGAGGACAGCATATGAGGGAAGCGGTAAACTGCCTTGAGATATTTATCCACGTCTTCGCGTACAGTTTTTTCTTTCACGAGATACTCAGCAACAAACGGTCGCTCACGCTGCTGACCGCAGGCTGCTTTGGCATAGAGATCTGCCTGCACTTACTGGATCTGTTCTCTCTGCTGCCCTACGCATCTTATAAAACGTTGAGGCTACTTCTGCCGTTTCTGATGATCTTTTACTTTTTCAAACAGAGCACAGAAAAAAAGGCTGCCATGTTCGTGGTGTTCATCGCGATATCTCTGATGTCGGATCTTTCGGGGCTGTTTATCAGCCGAAAGATATTCTCCTCCGATAATGACGGAACAATACGTGTGCTGGCGGGAAAACTGCTGACAGCAAGCATCATGCTCATAACGATGCTGATGATCGTCATCGTCGTAAAATACCGCAGGAAGCGCTCCTTCGGTCAGGTGATGATGCTTATTCCAATCTCGGGATATTCCCTCGCCTACGCCATATACCTCACAGCATATTTCCGCATCAATTCGGGTAGCATCACCCTTAACATCATATTCATTCAGCTTCTGTTCCAGGCGCTGATATTTGTCATGCTGGTGCTGCACTATTATAACAGCCTGAAGGTGAACGAGCTCGCGCGAAAGAAGAGTCAGGCAATGGCTGCCGAAGCCGAGAGACAAAGCAGACAGCGCTACATCGACCTTGCGGAAAGCAAGCTCAGGGAAATAACAGAACTGAAAAAGGCGATGATATCACAGCTTTCCGATGTTCAGCGGCTGATGGCGCAGGATAATACCGGCAGCGCCGCCAACGAGAGCATGGACGATATGTCGAAGCAGCTCAACAGCATCCGCGTGGTCAATTACTGCGACGATCATATCATAAACGCTGTGCTCACCATCAAGCTGAACGAAGAGCGTGTGAAGGATATCAATATACAGACCCTGCTCCGCAGCTGCTCGGATTCGGGGATCGACAACTATGAGATGTGCAGCATCGTTTCAAATATGATGGACAACGCAGTCGAGAGCTGCCTGAAAATGCCCGATCCGTCACAGACTTTCATCGAGATCAAGAGCGGCATAGCTGCGGGTTATTTTGTCATCAAAGTGACCAACAGCTGCGGAGAGACCTTCGCTGCCGTCTCCGACAAGGGCGAAGGCCACGGCTACGGACTCAAGATCGTAAACGAGATATGCCGCAGACACAACGGCGAGTTCAAGGTGACTCAGAAAGGCAGCGCTGTGGTATCGACAGCGTTTTTGAAGGTGGATGTATGAGTGTATTATTTGTATTTATAACCTTCTTTCTGCAGTGTATGATGGTGGTCTTCCTTGCAGACCAGCTGTTGACTCGAAAGTTCAATTTTTTTGCGGTCGTGACGGAAATGAGCCTGATCCTTACCGTATTATTTTTCAGATTCAGCTTTTATCAGGATAGCAGCAACGGCACCATAAGCACTTCTTCGAGAATACTTTCGATATATCTTGTGACGCTGATATCGTTTAAAGACAGCCTTCTCAGAAAAACACTGGTTTATCTTCTCGGGATACTGGTAGATCTTATCTCAGAGCTGATATCGGTCTGGCTGCCATGGAAGATCCTCGAGAGCGATCTTCCCTACCCCTATCCCGTCGAGATCGAGCCGCAGCTCATATCTATGGGAAAGGTCATCTGCTTTGACGTCATGTTCATTCTAACGATGATGCTGGTCATAGCTATCAAAAGAAAAAGCATATCCGAAAACTATTCGCTGCGGCTGGTGGGTGCCATAGGCGCGCTGGGACTGGCACATTTTGCATTTCTGGTGCTCTATTACAGCACTGCGCGTCTTGAGAACTTTGAGATCAACGACTGGCTGCAGACGATATTCCAGCTTATGCTGTTCTCTATCATGCTGTTTTACTATTTCGGGACGCTGAGGATCAGCGCTCTGGAAAAGAGATCCGCCGAGCTTGAAAGCATCAGAGAGGATATAGAGAACGACCGCAGGTATTTCGAGCTTGCTGACAGCAAGTTTGAGGAAATATCCCGCATCCGCCACGATATACAGAATCAGCTGTCAACAGTCAGACTGATGCTGGATGACGAAAGCAGCCGAAAGGACGCCGAGGAAATTATAAAATCATTGGTCGAGCACCTCGATTCAATATGACCGTAAGATATCAGGAACACCCGTATGTTACCGACAGGCAGCATACGGGTGATTTATTTTTGAGCCGAAACGGATTGATTCTTCTGTAAATATTGATTTTTTGTAACAGTTTGTTTATAATTATCACAAGGATATTTGTATTTTTTCTCGGATATTGCAGAACCATTGCATATTTTGCGGCTCCGAACGTTCGCGGTATCTGAGAAAGGGATCGGATAAACATTAAAAACAATTTCAGGATAGGAGAAATCATCATGAAGAGATCATTATTATGTGCGGAGTTATAGTATCGTCTATAAGGAGATCTATGATCTTTATACAGGTCAGATGATAATGAACGATTTTGATGAAGCATTCAATGCCTATAGCCGTCTGTACATCATAAAGTCAGATACCACTACTATTTACAAGGAATAATCCAACAAGACCGAAAAATGATCGGCTGAATGTATCCATACCATATTTTTAAAAAGGCAGTGATAAAATGAAATGCAGTACTTGCGGATTTGAATACGACGACGATCTGAAAAGATGCCCCGAATGCGGCGAGATCAATAACGGAAGCAATGATGCCAACAAGCAGTCGGGAACCAAACCCGTGCGTCTGCTGATGATAGGAGCGGGTATCATACTGTTCAGCTGTTGTACGGCATACGCTATCAGCCGCAGCGGCAAGCCCGAGACCGACATCGAAAAACCAAGCGCCTCCGCAACGGAGAAGGTGACCTTACATGACGCAGAAACAGTTCCCGAAAGCAATGTTTTTACCGTGGAAGAAAACGAGCCCGCAGAGCAGGAGCCCGATGCATCAGAGAGCAGCACCGCTATCATCGTAAATGATTCCGACAACAATACCTACACTTTAAACGAATACGCGCCTGTAGATCATATCGATTTCAGTGCTATAAAGGACAATGCAGGCAAATTCAAAAACCTGATGGTGCGAGATTCCGAGACGAGCAAATCCAAGGATATCTCGGAGATACAGGATAATGATGTTATAATAATACCTGCACTGGATGAAGAACGCAATGCGCTGAGGGATCTGATGGACAGTGCGGGCGTATACAGATTCAAGAACAAGTTCTCCTTCGGCCGCAGAGGCAACAATGCGACCATCTGCTACAGCTCCGACAACAACGGTCCATTTACGAATGCACTTGAATCTCCCGTATTCTACTATGAGACATACAGCGTAGACGGTCACGGACAGAATATGCAGATGGAATATGATATCGATGTATACAACTCTGACAAGGGCGTTCTGGAATATCAGCTCAACTACAATCTGGAAGACGAGTCCCGGGAGATAACTCTCTACAGAGAAGATTTTGACGGAACGGTATACGAGGATCAGAAGTTCCTTGGCGAGTACACCAATGCGGATGGCATCTATTTTCTGCTGGTACGGAAAGACAGAAGATATGAAGGCTCCGACGGAAGTGCAAAAACATACACGATAGAATTTGACGCATATGCAGCGGAAAAGGGAGAGCTTCACACTATCATCGCAGGAAATACGATGGATCTGTTTGAAGTGGAGACGCTGCCCGATCATACAGATATGATATCAGAAGATGAATTTAAAACCATACTTGACGGCCTTACAAAATAACAGGAGGTATACTTATGGCAAAAATATCGCAGATGGGGTTTGACGATACCCCTGTAAAATACTCGACAGAAAAACACGTCGCCTGCGTTTTTCTGCTTGACACATCGTCGTCGATGAACCGCAACGACGCGATCGGTCAGCTCAATGCAGGTCTGAAAGCATTCAAGGAACAGACTCTCAGCAGCATGGATACACGCGCAAAAGCCTGCATCGATGTGGCGGTGGTCACATTCGACAACGAGGCAAGGATCGTGCAGGATTTCACACCCGTTGAGGATATGGATATACGCCCCCTTGAAGCATACGGTCAGACTGCGATGGGTGCAGCTCTTGAGCTCGGCATGGATATGATAACACGTCAGAAGAACGTCTACGGATTTGCGGGCACGCCCTATTTCAGGCCGTGGATATTCTGCATAACCGACGGCGGCCCCAATGATGATTACCGCGACGCTGCAGAGCGTCTGAAATGGATGGAAGAGAATAAAAAGGTAGTCGCATACTGCGTCGGCGTGGAGCAATTCAGAGTAGATATCATGCAGCAGATATTCTCGCCCGACAACATTTTCGGACTTAGAAACTGCGACTTCACAGGTCTGTTCAGATTCGTTTCGTCGAGCCTTGCCGCTGTAAGGACAAGCACCGACGAATCCGCTTCGATAGATGTCGAGGCGCCCGCGACAATGTTCAAGATACCTCTGAACTGACGGGAGGCGAAAAGTTATGAGATGTAATGGCTGCGGAAAAAAGCTGGACGGCGGCGTCACCGTGTGTCCCGTATGCGGAAGAAAGGCGCCCGCACCTGCGCCTGTCAGACCTGTGACCCCGCCGCCTGCGCCCTATACTCCTCCTCCCGCACCGCCTACTCCGCCCCCTGCTCCCAATACTCCCCCGCCGCAGCTTGCTAAAGGTGCGGCTATCGGGGCTAAGACAGCTGCAGCTGCGGCTGCCGTGAAAAACGGAGCTTCTATGGCGGTGGGAGCGGTATCGAAAAAGACCAGACTCTCCGAGAAGACAGTCGCCGTGGCGGCGGGTGTGATACTCGCGGTCATCGTGATAGTTTGCGTGGTGCTTGCAAATTCCAACAAGACCAAGATAATCGGCAAATGGGAGATAACTGAGGTCGAATACGGCAGCGGGACCTCTCAGGTGCCCGGTGCTGATGAGGAATGTCTGTTTGAATTCAAGAAGGACGGAACGCTTCAGATAACGGAAAACGGCGAGGCCGTAAGCGTCTTCTATAAAGTAGACGGGAATGTGGTCATACTGTCATACACCACCCAGGATCCCAGCTTGCACCTCACGAAGGACAGAACAGAGAGGCTCGGGATAGAAAAGCTGACTTTGACAAAACTGATACTGGTCTCTGCCAAGAACGGTGATTCGGGCAGGATCATAATGAAAAAAAAGCTCTGAAAATACGCAATATTTGAATCGGAGAGATCACAATGATAGGTTATTACAGTGTCTCTGCCATAGGCACAGATCATCTCGACAAGCCTGACGGAGTATGTCAGGACTGGTCGGACGTAGTTCAGCTTGACAACGGATATACCGTCGCTGTTATCGCCGACGGTCTGGGCAGTGCCTCGAGATCGGATATCGGTGCAAAAACAGCGGTCAGGGCGGTGCTGGCATATACCGCAAAGAATATCGGCAGCAGGCAGAGCGACGAGCATTATATCGGGCTGCTGGAAAAGGCGTATATGTACGCCTACAACAGTGTGATACAGGCAGCCGAGGATCTGGGCGAGAAGCCGAACGAATTAAACACCACTCTTGCAGCGGCGATCTACGACGGCAGCACCCTCTATTACGGTCAGTGCGGCGACGGCGGTATCATCGCGCTCACATACGAGGGAGAGTACGTCTGCGTCACCAGCGTCAAGAAGGGGGAAGCCTTCAACGAGACCTTCCCGCTGCTGGGCGGAAGAGCCAACTGGAGCTTCGGAAAGTACGGGGGCAGGGTCTGCGCCGTAACGATGATGACAGACGGCATCTTTGATATCGTATGCCACCCGCTCCTTGCCTCACAGCAGCAGAAGATCAACATACCCTTTATCCGCCGCTTCATGGACAG
>CAMVIL010000015.1 GCA_947167535.1 uncultured Ruminococcus sp.
GCTCCCCTCGACAACAAACTGCCTATGGGCTTTGTGCCCGCTCAGCACCCCGACGAGGAGATCCCCGAAGATCTCGACCGCGCTTCCGTTCAGCGCTACATCGCCGAGAAGGTGTTCGGCAACGCCGATCTTGTCGAGACCTACCAGCCGAAAAGCGGCAACATCTACCGCGCCGCAGGACGCTCTACCGTTAAGGTCAAGGAGACTCTCACATACAGCATACCCGTGTCGGGACACAAGACACTCTATTTCGACTGCTTCGACAGGCTGAGCAACAGCCTCACCGAGCCTGTATACAACAGCTTCTCGATCAAGACCAACGGCATGATAACCAACCTCAGCTACCCTCACAGCAAGGAAAACGGCGTGCTGAACCTCGGTGAGTTCTCCGACGAGACGGTCACCGTCGAGGTCGAGGCGCTCAAGACCATCGAGGCGGCGTCCATCGGGGTATTCTCGGTAGACACCGATCTGCTGGCGAAGTCGGCGGCTGATATTCAGGGAGTGGGACTTGAGGAAGTCAAGAACGGCTTCCGCGGCAGCTACACGGCTCCCGAGGCGCAGACGATATGCCTGTCGCTTCCCTACGACAGCGGCATAACCATCAGATCCAACGGCAAGAAGCTTGAGACACGCCGCACACTCAGCGCATTCACCGAGTTCGACCTGCCTGAGGGCGAGAACGACATCGAGATCAGCTTCCGACCTGTGGGGCTCACTGCGGGCATTGTCATGAGCTGTGCGGGAGTACTGCTCACCGGTTGGCTGATCGCGTGGCAGAGGATACGCAAGAAGCGAGCCGCCCCCGCCGAGCGTCCGCGCACCGACAAGTTCTGTCAGATAATGCTGGCTTCCACAAGCGGACTGGTAGTACTGGCGGTGTATATCGTTCCCGTGATACTGAACATCGCCTTCTGGACTGAGAACTGAGAACGCTCTGCCAAGGCGCAACCTGCCACACGCAAAATAAAAAGCCTGAAAACGTTCAAAGACGTTCTCAGGCTTTGTTTTTTCTTTAGTTAGAAAATGATAGGATATTAGTCCTCGGAAACAGCGCTCTCGATGTAAGCTACGATGTCGCCTACAGACTTGATGCCCTCAACCTTCTCGTCGGGAATCTCTACGTCGAACTCATCCTCTACGGAGCTGATCAGATCAACTACGTCGAGAGAATCCGCACCGAGATCGTCAATGATCGAAGCCTCTGCGGTAACCTCGTCAGCGTCAACGTCGAGCTGGTCTACGATAATATCACGGATCTTTTCGAATACCATTGCAATTACCTCCTTTTTCATTTTACTTTAGTGGGCGGGTCAGGGCTCAGCCCTCGGCTGTGCCCTCCTGGAACTCGCCGATCGCCCTGAATCTATTATAACGCCCATTTAGCAATTCGTCAAGCCCTTTTTGCAAATTTCTTTGCAAAGCGGCAAAAATAAATTCCGAAATGTTCTCAGCGGTCTGTTCGGGGTCGGTGTGGGCACCGCCCTCGGACTCCTCTATCACTGCGTCGCAGACGTGGAGATCCACCAGATCGTGGGCTGTGATGTGCATGATGTCCGCCGCCTCGCGCTCGCGGGAAGCGTCCTTCCAGAGTATGGACGCAAAGCCTCTCGGCGAGATGACCGAGTATATCGCGTTCTCAAGCATCGCAAGCTCGTCGCAGACACACATCGCCAGCGCTCCGCCCGAGCCGCCCTCGCCGAGTATAACCGATACAACGGGGGTCTTTATCTCCATAAACTCCATGATGGAACGCGCTATCGCCTCGCCCTGACCGCGCTCCTCGGCGCCGACGCCGCAGTATGCGCCCGCAGTATCTACGAGACAGATTATCGGACGGTGGAATTTCTCCGCCTGATGCGCGAGTCTCAGTGCCTTGCGGTAGCCCTCGGGATGAGGCATACCGAAGTTGCACTGCTGGTTTTCCTCGAGAGTGCTGCCCTTGACCTGCGCTATAACGGTGACGGGCATACCTTTAAAGTAAGCCACGCCGCCCATGATGGCGCCGTCATCGCCGAAAAGGCGGTCGCCGTGCATCTCGAAGAAGTCATCGAACAGCATGGGGATGTAGTCGCGGACGGTAGGTCTGCCCTTGGTGCGGACTATGTCCATACGCTGACTTGCTGTAAGTTCGGTCACTTGAATGCGCCCCCTTCCTGCGGCTTGTGGAGCTTGAGCAGGTGCGCTATCGTGCGGCGCACACGCTTTCTCTCGACTATCATGTCAACAAATCCGTTCTTGAGCATGAACTCTGCCGACTGGAAATCGTCGGGGAGCCTCTGCTTGATGGTACCCTCGATGACTCTGCGTCCCGCAAAGCCTATAAGCACCTTAGGCTCGGCGATGATGATATCTCCGAGGCTTGCAAAGGAAGCCGTGACGCCGCCCGTAGTGGGGTCGGTCATTACGGTTATGTACAGCAGACCCGCGTCGGAGTGTCTGCCCACAGCGCCCGAGGTCTTCGCCATCTGCATAAGAGAAACGATACCCTCCTGCATTCTGGCGCCGCCCGAAGCGGTAAACGCCACAACGGGGAGCCTCTGCTCGGTGGCGTATTCAAAAGCGCGGGCGATCTTCTCGCCGACTACCGAACCCATAGACGCCATCATATAGTTCGAGTCCATAACGATAATAACTATCTCCTCGCCGCGGATCTTAGCCTTGCCGGTAAGCACTGCGTCCTTGAGTCCTGTCTTTTCTCTCAGAGCCGCCTGCTTCTCCTCATAATCGGGGAAGTCTATCGGGTTCTTGGACACCATATCCTTGTCGAACTCCTCAAAGCTCTCCTTATCTATGGTGATGTCGAGGCGCTCGCGTGCCGAGAGGCGGGAGTGGTAGTTGCATCTGGGGCACACCTTGCCGTTGGCGACAAAGTCCTCCATGAATGTATTATTGGAACAGCGGGGGCACTTGAACAGCAGTCCCTTGGGGATGTTGGTCTTGTGCCTCTTGCTCGGCTCATCGCCGCTGTCGCTGTTGAATCTCGTCTTTACTACGGAAAACAGATCTTCTAACTGCATGGTCTTTCTCCTAATTCGTTATCCCCGTCGGGGGATCGTACTTTTTTGCAGGTTGTTCTGCGAGCCGTTGTTATATCAGCTTGGTTCTGTTGAGGAAGCCGTTGTCGTAATCGCCGCGCTCGAATTCCTCGGTGCGGATAAGCTTCAGCTGGAAGTCGATATTCGTGTACACTCCGTCCACGATAAACTCGCTCAGCGCCCACTTCATCTTGGCTATCGCCTCTGCCCTGTCCTTGCCGTGTACGATAAGCTTCGCTATCATAGAGTCGTAGTAGGGCGTTATCTCATAACCCTCATAAACCGCCGTATCTATGCGTATGCCTGGGCCTCCGGGAATGAACAGACCGTCTATCACGCCGGGGCTCGGCATGAAGTTCATCGCGGGATTTTCCGCGTTGATGCGGCACTCTATCGCGTGACCCGTGAGCTTGATGTCCTCCTGAGTGAAGGAAAGCTTCTCGCCCGCAGCGATCTTCAGCTGCTCCTTGACGATGTCGACGCCCGAGACCTCCTCGGTGATGGGGTGCTCCACCTGAATGCGGGTGTTCATCTCCATGAAGTAGAAGTTCTTGTCCTTATCAACAAGGAACTCTATGGTGCCCGCGTTCTTGTAGCCGCAGACCTTTGCCGCGGCGCAGGCTGCCCTGCCCATTGCGGCGCGGGTCTCCTCATCTATCACGGTAGAGGGCGCCTCTTCAAGCACCTTCTGATTGCGGCGCTGCATGGAGCAGTCGCGCTCGCCCAGCGACACCACGTTGCCGTAAGCGTCGGCGAGTATCTGTATCTCGATATGCTTAGGGTTAAGCACCAGCTTTTCTATGTATATCTCGTCGTTGCCGAAAGCGGTGAGCGCTTCCTGCTTGGCTGCGGCTATCTGGGGTGCCAGCTCCTCGCGGCTGTTGACTATGCGTATACCGCGTCCGCCGCCGCCTGCCGAAGCCTTGACCATTACAGGGTAGCCCATCTCCTCGGAGATGCGTATCGCCTCGGGCATATCCTTTACCGCGCCGTCGCTTCCGGGGATAACGGGAACTCCCGCGTCCTTCATCGACTGCTTTGCCGCCGCCTTGTCGCCCAGCATCTCAATGCTGTGGGAGTCGGGACCTATAAAGGTGATGCCGCACTTCTCGCAGGTGCGGGCGAAGCTCGCGTTTTCCGAGAGGAATCCGAAGCCGGGATGTATAGCGTCCGCGCCGGTGACCTCGCAGGCCGCGATGATGGCGCGGACATTAAGGTAGCTGTCCGAAGTCTTTGCGGGGCCTATGCAGACAGCCTCGTCGGCGATCTTGGCGTGCAGAGCGCTCCTGTCAGCCTCGGAGTAGACCGCAACGGTATGAAGACCCAGCTCGCGGCAGGCACGGATAATGCGAACCGCGATCTCACCGCGGTTGGCTATCAATACTTTTTTCATTGATGATGAACTCCTTCTAAAGTTCGTTATTTTATCGCAAAAGATATCTCCGCCGAGACAGCCTTCTTGCCCTCAACGGTAGCGGTGCCCTTGCCGTAGCCTACGGGACCCTTGACCTTGGTGATCTCCACCTCAAGAGTCAGCACATCGCCGGGAACGACCTGACGGCGGAACTTTGCGTTCTGTATACCGCCGAAGAAGCCGATCTTACCCTTGTTCTCGGGCATCGCCAGAAGGGCTACTGCGCCCGCCTGTGCCAGCATCTCTATCATCAGCACGCCGGGGGTGACGGGGTACTCGGGGAAGTGACCCTTGAACCAGAAGTCCTCAGCCTTGATGTACTTGGTGGCAACAACTCTCTTGCCTACTTCAAGCTCGTTTATCTCATCTATCAGCAGAAAGGGATCTCTGTGGGGGATGATCTCCATGATCTGCTCTTTGTTCATTACTACTGCCATGTCAAAATTCCTTTCGGCTTAGCCTATTATCATTACAGTCTGACCGTACTCAAGAGCGTCGCCGTCGGAAGCCAGTATCTTGCTGACTACACCGTCGCACTCGGCGCTGATCTCATTCATGACCTTCATGGTCTCGAGAATGTAGAGTATGTCGCCCTTCTTGACCTTGCTGCCAACAGTCACGAACGGTGAAGCGTCGGGACGGGGCTTGGAATAGAAGGTGCCTACGATGGGCGCCTTGACAGCCGTGCCCTTGATGGTCTCGGGAACGGGGGTGTCGATGGGCGCAGTCATAGCCTGATTTACTGCGGGGGATACCATAGGCATACCTGCGGGAAGCATCGGTGCTGCCTGCGCGGGAGGCGGAGGCGGCGGGCACTTTTTGCCTTTTATCGTGATGCTCTGCCCGTTATGTACCTCGAGGGTGATCTCCTCAAGCTCCTTGTCCTTTACCAACTCGGCGAGCTTTTCTATATCTTCAAATTCGATCATATTAAGGATCTTGCTCATTTATCTTACCTCCGAAATCAGTCGGTGACTTTCTTAATGCAAATGGTAGCGTTGTGTCCGCCGAAGCCCAGCGAATTTGAAAGAGCGGCGTTTACCGTCATTTTTCTCGAACCCTCGGTGCAGTAATCGAGGTCGCACTCGGGATCGGGAGTCTCAAAGCCGATGGTCTGGTGAACGAAATCGTTCTGTACAGACAGCGCGGTAACTATCGCTTCAACTGCGCCTGCGGCACCCAGCAGATGTCCCGTCATGGACTTGGTGGAGTTGATCGCCACCTTGCGGGCAGCCTCCTCGCCGAGAGCCAGCTTGATGGCAATGGTCTCGTAAGCGTCGTTTAAGTGAGTCGAGGTGCCGTGAGCGTTAATGTAGTTCACATCTTCAGCCTTCAGACCTGCTTCGGTGTAAGCCTGCTTCATGGCAGCAGCCGCAGCCTCGCCTGTGGGAGAGGGGCTGGTCATGTGGTAAGCGTCGCCGGTAGCGCCGTAGCCTGCGATCTCAGCGTAGATCTTAGCGCCGCGTGCCTTGGCGTGCTCGTATTCCTCAAGCACCAGCATACCGCAGCCCTCGCCGAGAACGAATCCCGAACGGTTGAGGTCAAAAGGTGTGGAAGCCTTTGCCGGATCAGATTCTCTGGTGAGAGCCTTCATGTTGTTGAAGCCCGCCAGAGCGAATCTGGAGATGCAGGCCTCTGCACCGCCGGCAACGGCAACGTCAAGATAGCCGTCCTTGATCTTTCTGAAAGCCTCGCCTACAGCGTGTGTACCGGAAGCGCAGGCGGTAACGGTGGCGAAGTTGTCGCCCTTGAAGCCGGTCTTCATAGCAACAGTGCCTGCCGCCATGTTAGCGATCATCATGGGGATAAAGAACACGCTTACCTTGTCCTTCTTCTCGAGGAAGTGGCTGTGCTCCTGCTCGGTGAGGTTGAGTCCGCCAACGCCTACGCCGATGATAACGCCTGCGCGGTAGGGGTCAACGTCCTTGAAATCGCTTCCCGCGTCGGTCATAGCCTCGTTGGTAGCTACTACCGCGAACTGAGTGAAGCGGTCGAGCCTGCGGCACTCCTTCTTCTCGATAACGCCGGTAGGATCGAAATCCTTGACCTCGCCTGCGACCTTTACGTCGAAGTCGGAAGTGTCAAAGCGGCTTACAGGGCACACGCCCAGCTTTCCTGCCTTTAAATTCTCAAAAAACTCAGGTACGTTCTTGCCTATCGGGTTTACCGTACCCATACCTGTAATTACTACTCTTCTCATTTTTGCTCTCCTTTTCGGGCGGCTTACATGGAAAGTCCGCCGGATATTTCGATGACCTGTCCCGTTACATAGCTCGCGTCCTTGGATGCCAGGAAGGATACGACGCCCGCTATCTCCTCAACGGTGCCGTAGCGGCGCATAGCTATCATCTGGAGTATCTTTTCTTTCTGTGCGTCGGTGAGCTTGTCGGTCATGGGAGTCTTTATGAATCCGGGAGCGACAGCGTTGCAGGTGATTCCGCGGGAGCCCAGCTCCTTGGCTACCGTCTTGGTCATGCCGATGATAGCCGCCTTGGAAGCGGAGTAATTGAACTGACCGGGGTTGCCGTGCAGACCCGCAACAGAGGAAAGGTTGATTATCCTGCCCGACTTCTGCTTCATCATAACCGAGCCTGCATGCTTTGTCATGTTGAACACGCTCTTCTGGTTGACTGCGATAACGCTGTCGAAGTTCTCCTCGCTCATGCGGGCGAGCAGACCGTCGCGGGTGATGCCCGCATTGTTTACCAGAACGTCGATGGTGGCGAACTTCGCCTTGACTTCCTTCACGAATCTCTCGCAGTCGGCATAGTCGGAAACGTCGGCGATGAAATACTCGCACATAACGCCCTCTGCCTTTATCTGCTCTACTATATCGTTATTCTCGAACATCGCCTCGCTGATGTCGTTGAGGGCGATGTCGTAGCCGTCCTTTGCGAGTCTCAGCGCGATAGCCGCACCGATGCCTCTTGCGGAACCTGTGATTATTGCAGTTGCCATTTTATTTCTACCTCCGTATTCGTGGTGTATTCAAATCTATCTAGTGCCAATAGGTTCATCCTCATCTTTAATGTCAAGCTCGGCGCCGCATACAAGGCATTTGCCGAAGAAGACGTTTATTTGTTCAGCAGCTGCTCTGCCTGAGCGAACATCTCTTCAACTATATCCTTGCAGGGCTTGACGTCGTTTATCATGCCAGCGATAGCGCCGCAGAGGAAGGAACCCTCGTCGAGATTGCCGTCCTGAACTGCCTTGCGCAGCGAACCGAGGGTCAGCTCCTCGAACTCGTCGGGAGTGATGGAGCCGTTGGACTCGCCGCTTGCCAGCTTCTTGGAGAACTTAGTCTTTACGTTTCTGCAGGGGTGACCTGTGTATCTGCCGGTGACTACCGAATCGGTGTCCTTAGCCTTTACTACAAGCTCCTTGTAGGTGGGGTGGATAACGCACTCCTCGCTCGCTAAGAATCGTGTGCCGACCTGAACGCCCTCAGCGCCCAGCATAAAGCTTGCCGCGATGCCTCTGCCGTCTGCAATACCGCCTGCTGCGAGGACGGGTATCTCAACAGCGTCAACTACCTGAGGAACGAGGCACATGGTGGTGTTCTCACCGATGTGACCGCCCGACTCGGTGCCCTCTGCGATAACTGCATCGGCGCCCGAGCGCTCCATTCTCTTGGCAAGAGCCACGCTGGGAACTACGGGAACTACCTTAACGCCCGCTTCCTTCCATGCCGCCATGAACTTGCCGGGGTTTCCGGCACCTGTGGTAACTACCGCCACGCCCGCGTCGATGACGAGCTGTGCCAGCTCCTCGGCGTTGGGAGACATGAGCATTATATTCACGCCGAAGGGCTTATCCGTCAGCGATTTGCATTTTCTGATCTGGTCTCTGAGGTAATCTATCGGAGCAGAGCCGCCCGCGATGATGCCTAAGCCGCCTGCATTGGATACAGCCGCCGCAAGCTCGGCCTCGGCTATCCATGCCATACCGCCCTGAAAAATGGGATACTTTATCCCGAGCAGCTCGGTGATACGTGTCTTTGTTGTTGTCATTGCTGTATCCTCCTTAATACTCGATTATCGTCGCGCCGTAGGTGAGTCCGCCGCCGAAGCCTACGAAGCAGACCTTGTCGCCGCGCTTTATCCTGCCCGACTTTACGCCGTCATAGAACGCATTGGGTATCGACGCCGACGAGGTGTTGCCGTAATCGGCGATGTTGAGCACCATCTTGTCCATCGAAACGTGGAGCTTCTTTGCCGCAGTCTCGATTATGCGGACGTTTGCCTGATGAGGGATTATCGCATCCAGCTCGTCGGGGGTGATGCCCGCCTTGTCGCAGGCTTCCTTGCAGGCTGTCGGCAGGGCGTTAGTCGCAAACTTGTATACTTCCTTGCCGTCCTGAAGCAGATAGTGCTTGTGCGGCTCGGGCATATTCATGTCATATGTGTAATCCTGATCGCGGAAGGGGTTGATGGTATGCATGGCGCGGGACGCAAGATAGTTGGCGCCGCTTCCGTCCGCCGCGAGGAAGCTGGAGAAGAGGGTGTCCTCTGCCTTTTCGAGAACGACAGCAGCAGCCGCGTCGCCGAAGAGTATGCAGGTGGATCTGTCCTCGTAGTCTACGAACTTGGAAAGCTCCTCGGACGCTACCACCAGAGCGTACTTTATGTCACCGCAGGCGAGGTAGCGACGCGCCATATCAACGGCGTAAACAAAGCCCGAGCAGGCGGCGTTCACATCGAATGCGGGACAGCCCGACACGCCCAGCTCACGCTGGATAAGGCAGGCGGTCGAAGGTGTATAGTAATCGGGAGTAACGGTAGTCACGATGATGAGCCCGATATCCGAAGCCTCAAGCCCCGCGTCGGCGATAGCCTCTTTCGCCGCCTTTGCGCCGAAGTAATATGTAGGCTCGCCGTTAGAGATGTGGCGGGTCTTGATACCTGTGCGCTGGGTTATCCATTCATCGTTGGTATCGACTATCTTCGCGAAATCCTCGTTGGTAGCGATGACCTCGGGCACTGCCCTGCCGATACCCTTTACCTTAACTCCCACAGTTTTTATCATGCTGCAATTCCTTCCTTTCGGAGTTTTGCGGCAGCTTCCAAAAAAATCATCCATGATATTGAAATCCGCCGCAGTTTGTGCTATAATATATGAGTAAACCCGTGAAGATACAGACAAACTCACAACAATTAATTATAAACCTCTATTGTTACAGAATATAACGATTAAGATTTCACAAATATTAACAAGAGAGGTTTTGCCACAAATTCTCACTATCGTCCAAATTTAAACTTACGAAAAATCGCACATTTAACGTATCTCACATACTTAATAGTGTTAAATATCTACGAAGGAGAGTAATTATGTCAAAAAATGTAATATTGTTTTCCGGTCAGGGCTCGCAGTATGCGGGAATGGGTAAGAGTTTCTTTGATAGCTTCGACAGCGCAAAGCGCGTTTTCGACGCCGCAGACAAGGCTCTCGGATACAGTCTCGAGGATATAATGTTCGCAGAAGACCCCGCCGAGCTCAACAAAACTGTACACTCCCAGCCCGCTATCATGGCCTGCTCCCTCTGCGCGGTGGAGGCTTTGAAAGAGAAGGGCGTCACCTTTGAGGCTGTGGCGGGACACTCCCTCGGCGAGTATGCGGCTATGGCGGCTTCGGGTATGCTTTCCTACGAGGACGCATTCAAGCTGATAAAGATACGTGCCGAAGCTATGCAGAAAGCGGCTGAGTCCGGCGAAGGCGTTATGTACGCCATCATCGGACCGACTCCCGCGGAGATCGAGTCCGCCTGTGAGCAGACCGAGGGATATGTCGTACCCGTAAACTACAACTCCCCCGTGCAGACAGTAATCGCGGGCGAAGCAGGCGCTGCCGAGGCCGCAGCGGAGCTTATCAAGAACACCAGCACCGCAAAGCGCGTCAAGGCTGTAAAGCTCAACGTGGCGTCGGCGTTCCACAGCGAGATAATGCGTCCCGCCGCAGAGGAGTTCCTTGCCCGCACAGAAGGCTTCGCTTTCGCAAAGCCCAGATGCATATTCTACAGCAACGTACTGGGCGGCAGGCTTGACGATTTCTCTGATATGCGCTCCCTGCTGGCAAGGCACATAGTATCGCCCGTCCGCTTCACCGACGAGCTCGCCGCGATGCAGTCGGCAGGCTTCGACCGCTTTATCGAGTGCGGCCCCGGAAAGGTGCTGACCGGTCTGGTAAAGAAGACTCTGGACGGCGTTGAAGCCTTCAACTGTGAGGATACCGACACATTAGAGAAGATCTGCGCGGGTGAGTAAGCAATGAACATCTCGGAATTTGCGAAAATAGCGGGAGTGTCCAAATCAGCGGTGAGCCGCTACTTCAACGACGGCTACCTCAGCGACGACAAGCGCGCGCTGATAGAAAAGGCGATAGAAAAGACGGGCTACTCCCCCAGCATATCCGCACATTCTTTAAGGACACGCGTCACCAAGCTGGTGGGCGTGATAATCCCCAAGCTCTCCAGCGAGAGCATATCCCGCGTAGTGGAAGGCATCTCCGAGGTGCTCAGCGCCGAAGGCTACGAGCTCCTGCTGGTCAACACCTTCAACGAAAACAGCAGGGAGATATCCTCTCTGGAGCTTTTCCGCAGCAACCGCGTGGACGGCGTCATACTGCTCGGCACCATGTTCAGCGACCTGCACATCTCGGTGCTGAACAAAATGCGTGTGCCGGTAGTCATCGCGGGACAGCGGCTCGTCGGTTTCAACTGCGTCTGCCACAACGATGAAGGCGCAGCGTATGCGCTGACAAAGCTCATGCTTGACAAGGGCTGCCGCAAGCCCGCTATGATAGGCGTCACAAGGGACGACCCCGGCGCGGGCAAGGCTCGCTGGGAGGGGTTCTACCGCGCCGTTTCGGAAGCGGGGCTGGAAGTGCCGCAGAGATTCACCGAAGTCTCGCAGTTCAACATGGACTCCGGCTACGAGCACGCCAGGCGTATGCTCTCGCAGAAAAACCGTCCCGACTGTCTGTTCTGCGCCACCGACAACA
>CAMVIL010000016.1 GCA_947167535.1 uncultured Ruminococcus sp.
GGACAGCGTCCCCATTTGCGCCGTAGGCGCAAACTTCAGCCCGCACCAAACCACCCAAGTCAATAATACTTCGGAGGGCAGTAACAGCTCTCCGATATTATAAAATATCTTCCAAAGGAGGAATATCAAAATGAGTAAATGGATCTGTACAGTATGTGGGTACATTTTTGAAGGCGAGAATCCGCCTGCAGCATGTCCTGTGTGTAAGGCACCCGCAGAAAAGTTCAACAAGGTCGAGGAAAACGCAGATGTGACCTGGGCTTGCGACCACGTTGTAGGCTCCGCTAAGGGTCTCGATCCCGAGATCGTAAAGGGTCTGCGCGAGAACTTCGAGGGCGAGTGCGGTGAGGTAGGTATGTACCTCGCAATGGCAAGAGTTGCTTTCAGAGAGGGCTACCCCGAAGTTGGTATGTACTACGAGAAGGCTGCTTTTGAAGAGGCTGAACACGCTGCAAAGTTTGCTGAACTTCTCGGTGAAGTGATCTCCGATTCTACTAAGGAGAACCTCGAAAAGAGATGGCTCGCTGAAAACGGCGCCTGCGAAGGTAAGCTCAAACTCGCTAAGAGAGCTAAGGAGCTTGATTACGACGCGATCCATGATACCGTTCACGAGATGGCTAAGGATGAGGCTCGCCACGGCAGAGCTTTCAAGGGTCTGCTCGACAGATACTTCAAGGATTGATGTTGAATTATTAAACTTCAATATGCGCTCCCTGTTTTCCGCAGGGAGCGTTTCTATTGGCAAAATATCAAAAACAACAGGTGCAAAAATATGATATTTCAATCTATATGTTAATTTTTTTAATTTAGTATTGACATCACGGAAATTTTGGTATATCATAAAAAAGGCGAGTATATGTGAGACCCGCCAAGAAGGGTTTACCCGAATTATGAGAGGAGAATAGAAAAATGTCTAAATTTTGTATTTCCTGCGGCGCTCAGCTGGATGATGACGCAGGATTCTGCACAATATGCGGAACACAGCAGAACGCACAGCCTCAGAACGCACAGCCTCAGGCTCCTATTCAGGGCGGCTATAATTACGGTCAGCAGCCTCAGCAGCCTCAGCAGGGTCAGCCGAATGTACAGCCCGGCTTTGGTCAGCAGGCTAATCCCAGCATGAACCCTCAGGGCGGACTTAATATGAATAACTTTACTCAGGCAGCAGGCGCTGCGGCTCAGCAGGCAGGCGCTGCAGTAAAGAATACCTTTAACGGCGTTTCCTTTAACTCCGTTAAGGGCGCTATGAGCGTTGAGGATATCAAGAACGTCGGCAAGACTAAGAACAAGAACACCATTATCGGTCTCGCAGCTTGCGGCGCGGCTCTTATCATTATTATAATCATTCTGGTTTCTATGCTCGCAAAGAAGCCTTATGAGAAGCCTATCGGATACCTTTTCACTGCCATCGAAAAGTGCGACGGCAAGACCCTCGAGAAGGCATTCCCCGATTACATGAACGAACTTGCTGAGGACAACATGGACGACGACAAGTACGACACCGTTTCCGAGTACTACGAGGACGTAATGCTTGAGAGCCTCCACGACGAGCTCGAAGATGACTACGGCAAGAACTTAAAGATCAGCTACAAGTTCGTTAAGAGCAAGGAAATGAAGAAGGCAGACCTCAACGACCTCGAGGACAAGATCGAAAACTACTACGACGAGAATGTTGACGTACAGAAGGGCTACAAGGTCAAGATCAAGGCTAAGATCAAGGGCAAGGACGACGACAAGACCGATACCACATGGATCGACGTATACAAGGTTGACGGCAAGTGGTGCATCGACGGCATCAGCAGCAGCGGCTCCCTGTTCTGATAACTGAACAAACTAACAAAAGCGTGAGAACTTCAATGTCCTCACGCTTTTTATTTATCCATTCAGTTCGGCGTAAATAAAAAAGACCTCGCATCTGAATGCGAAGTCTTCTGAGCTATTGGGGATTTGAACCCCAGACCCTTTGATTAAAAGTCAAATGCTCTGCCAACTGAGCTAATAGCTCATCACACTTTCTCGACGGGCTTTTGTTTCACCGCCGATATTAATGCTTTACTATTATACCAAATTTCCACGCCGTTGTCAAGAGGTTCGTGCTACTTTTAACATTATGGACATTTTTGGTGCCGTTATACCATTATGCCGTAGATCTGGTCGTCCATGAAATAGCCGTTGCCGATGTCGAACTTCTCCTCGCGGAGCAGACGCATTCCTAAGTGCTTGTAGACCTCGATGGCGTGGGTGTTGTTGCGGTTCACCGTCAGCCAGATCAGCTGGGTGCCCTCGCGGCGGGCGTAGCGCCTGATCTCGCGGAACATCATGCTCGACAGACCCTTGCGGCGCATATCGGCACGCAGATACAGCTTGGATAACAGCAGACTGCCGTCCTTCTGCTTGGCTACCGCGTAGTAGCCCACGGGGACTTCGTCCATTACTACCGCGAAATAGTGGTAGCCCTGCTCCGCGATCTGGCGCTTCATCGCCTCGAAGGACTGGAACTTCTCTACCATGTAGTCGATCTGTCCGTCGCTGATGATGTCGGGGAAAAACTCGTGCCAGATGACGTCGGCAAGCTCCGCTAATGCGGTCAGCTGCTCGTCGGTGGTGTATTCTTCAAACCTGAGCGATACCATTTAAAGCTCCTCCATTCCCTTTGTGTACTCGATGAACTGCTTCGCGATGCGCGGCGAACGGCCGCCGCGGGCGAGGGCGAACATCTCCGCCTGCTTTTTCAGCTCCTCTACCGGAGTGCTGACCTCGTACTGCTTCGCCAGCTGCTCCACTACCTCGAGGAACTGCCCCTTGTCGGGCTTCTGGAAGGTCACCGTCAGACCGAAACGGTCGGAAAGCGACAGCAGCTCCGCCATGGTGTCGTTAAAGTGCACCTCGTCGCCCTTGCGGGACTCAAAGGTCTCGTGGACGAGGTGACGGCGGTTGGATGTGGCGTAGATGCAGACATTGTCCGCCGAGGAATTAACGCTGCCCTCGAGGATAGCTTTCAGCGCCGCGTAGTCGTCGTCGTCCTCGGTGAAGGTGAGGTCGTCGATGAAGATGATAAATTTCAGCGGATTGCAGCAGATGACGTCTATAATGTCGGGCAGCTCGTGCAGCTGCTTTTTCTTTATCTCGATAAGCCGCAGACCGTCCTTGGCGTACTCGTTGGCGATAGCCTTGACGGTGGAGGATTTGCCCGTGCCGCACTGACCGTACAGCAGGATATTGTTGGCAGGCTTGCCGTGGAGCAGCGCCAGCGTGTTGTCGATGACTTCCTTGCGCTCCCGCTCGTAGCCGTAGAGCTGAGACAGCTGCGTGGAGTCGGGGTGGTCTACGGGGACGGGTCTGCCGTTTTCCACCACAAATACGTGATGCGAGGAATACACGCCGAAACCGTGCTTTGAGAGATTGTGGATACGGTCGGCGTAGGCGGCGGAGAAATCGAGGTCGGAAGTGAGATAGCGGGGCAGGAATCCGTCGTAGCCGAAGCTCTCCAGAAGCCTGTCGCAGGGAAGCTTGGCCAGCCGCTCCAGCGAATACAGCTCGCTGGACAGACACTCGTCCATCAGCGTTCCGGTCACACCGGTCTCGGCGCGGCGGATTATGTACATATTCTCGTCCTCAAGCACGCGGGTGAGGATATACTCGGTGATGTCCTCGCCGAAGCCGTAAAGCCCCTTGACGGCGCGGCAGTAGCTGTCCACCGCCTTGTCGGTGTCGCCCTCTGCGGCAAAAGCCACCGCGTCGGCGAACCCGCTTATAACGGGATCGTCCGCCAGATCCTTGAAGATCACCAGCGTCCGCATGGGATAAACAAGCTGTTTAAGATCGTTCATGACATTATCTCCTTTATCGGGTCGTGAGGAATTTTATTGCGCGTTCGATGGAGTCCTTGGAATTGCCCCAGTCGGCGCCCTTGCCCGTGTTACGGTAGTCGTACATCTTGCAGTAGTGTGAAACGTCCTTTTCAAGCTCGTCGAGGTACTTCTTCACCAGCTCGGTGCAGGTGTCGCGGAAGCCCGACTTGCAGGACTTGTCCATGTCGGTCTCGGAGAGGCGCATGAGCATTTTATAGTGGGGCAGGCAGAGAAATTCCTGCTCGGCGAAGAGGGTGCGGAACTCGCTCTCCTTGCGGTAGAGGTCGAACATATTGCCGACCAGCCTCGACATCGCCCACTCTATCTTCGAGCAGACGAAGCAGTCGTTGACTATCTTCGAGACCTTTTCGGTAGTCTTTTTGTTCTTGCCCTCTTTGGTTTCGAGGAACTTCTTGTCGTCGAAGACAGTCTTCTGGAGTTCCTGAAGGTGAGTCTGGAGCATAAGGGCGAGAGAAAGGCGGTTTTTGCAGGCGCGCATTTGTTCAAAGTGTTCCTTGCAGAAGCCCTGTTTGTTGGTCTCGATGCGGACATCGGGTTCCATCATAGCAGCGCCCATAATATATTCAACACTGTGTTGTTCGAGGGTATCGCGCATACGGCAGATAGGGCACCCGCACTTTTCCTCGAAGGTCTCGTTTATAGGGATAGTAAGAATACTTTCACGCATAGAAAAACTCCTTTCAGATGTGGGGCATAAAGCGGGTGCGACGACCCGCCGCCGTCTGAAATAATTATACCACAATCGCACAATTTTTGCAACCGCCATTTGTGCGAAATTACCGAAATTGTGAAAAACGAGTAAAAATTATCGAAAAACAATAAAAATCTATTGACAAACGAATCCCAAGATGATATAATGGGCTCATGAAATACATAAAGACCGCTCTGCGGTCGGGGAAGGTGAAGCTTATGCCGCCGATTTTCTTGTATATCGTATTCCTTGCGCTGATGAAGTGTGCGGGGCGGCTTAAAAAAGGTCGGCAAACCGCTGTGGGTATCGAGACCGCTCCGCTTTGGAATCTGCTTTCGCTGCTGAAGCTTGCTGCACTTTTGTGGGGCTTTCTCCTCTCCTTATCCCTGACATTGTTCGTGCAGTATTATCTCATTTTCACTCCAAAGCGAAAGGAGATCCTTGAAAACCGCATGGGCATTGTCTTCACCGATGATGTGAAGCCTGTCAAATACAGTTACGTCGGCGGACCCGACAGCCTGCAAAAGCTGTGTCTGACGACCGACAAGAGCGGGGAAAGCTTTGCTGCGGAGAATATTGCAGGCGAAATCACCAACTACACCGCGGACGGTATAGTATATACTTTCCCAAGCGGCAAAAGCACTCCGCTGTCTGTGGCTGAGTTCGCCGAACAGTACGGCTATCCCGACGGACTCGCGGGATACTACATTTACCGATATAAAGGGCGGTCGTGTAAAGTGCTGATATATGCCAAAAATAAAGGCTGTAAAATAGAAATTATAGAATAAAGGGGTAATGACCATGTGGAACAAAACAAGATCACTGATGCTGTCGAGGATTCTCGCGGCGGCGTTCTCGGCGTTCCTCGTGATGCTGGCATTCTTTGTGCCGTTCATCGCGGAATGGCTCACCGAGGTGTCGGACGGTATGGGACTCATCGGCGGGTCGCTGTATATTCCCAGTATGATCATCATGTACATCTGCGACGCGCTGGGGATATGGGCGATAGTCGAACTGCATATCCTGCTCCATAACATCACAAAGGAGAAGATCTTCGTGCCGCAGAATACCGCCTGCCTGCGCGGGATATCCTGGGCGTGTATGCTGGCAGGGTGCGCTTTCGCTGTGCTGGGGCTGTGGAGATTCTTAAGCATTATGCCCGCTTTCGCCGCCGTGATGTTCGGACTCGTTATGAGAGTGCTGAAAAACGTCTTCGAGGAAGCCGTTGAGATAAAGTCGGAAAACGACTTCACTATATGAGAGGGGGACTGCATGATGCCTATTATCGTAAACTTGGATGTCATGATGGCAAAGCGCAAGATCTCCTCCAACGAGCTCGCCGAGCGGGTGGGGATCACAGCCGCAAATCTCTCGGTGCTCAAAACGGGCAAGGCTAAGGCGGTGCGCTTCTCGACGCTCGACAAGATCTGCGAAGCCCTCGACTGCCAGCCGGGGGATATACTGGAGTGGGAAAAGACGGAGTGAGGGCTATGGACGAACTGCAATACTACAACGACACCGCACAGCCGCCCAAGAATAACCGCAAGGCGCTGAAATACGTTATCATAGCGGCGGTGGTCATAGGACTGCTTATCTTTATCTTCCCGCCGCTTTACCTGCACACCACAAGCTTAAAGCTCTACCCCGCCTATCGTGCTATTACAAGTATTCACCGGAATATCCGGGAGCCGGACTGGTTCAGCGACTTCGCGGAGGACGTTGAGAACGACTTTGCCTTCGACTATATGCCTTCGATGATGCAGGGTACGGGACATTATTCCGTCCGCTTCAGGACCTCGCCCGAAAAGGCAAGGGAGTACGCCGAAAGGTTCGCGGAGCAGGCAAGGTATGAATTCCTGCTCTCGCAGTACAGCGATTCCGCATGGACTTCGGTTCGGGATCTGGGCTACGACGCCCCCGAGAATAAGGACAGCATCTTGATTTTCCGCGACACCGATTTCTGGAGCGGTCACGAGGAGACGGCGAAGGTCTACGTCATCGACGCGGTGCTCGACTGGAACCACCCCCACAGTTCGGCGATAATAGTAGACGAGGAAGCGGGCATGGTGGAGCTTTCACAGCTGGGGTAAACTATGAAAAAAATAAAGATCTCAAAAAAAGACCTAATAGCCGCAGTGTTGGCGGCGGCGCTGTTCTGGGTGTTCTGCTGGTCGAATAACAAGTGCATCGTGACCTCAGAATACTCCATTCACACCGACAAGCTGACAGGCGGCGGGGTAAACATCGTCCAGATATCCGACCTGCACAGCGAAGTCTTCGGGGCGCACAACAGGCGGCTTATGAAAAAGATAAAAGCCCTCCGCCCCGATGTTATACTGATAACAGGAGATATCGTTTCCACACCCTTACCCGATGTTGACAAGGCGCTGGAGTTTTGCGAAAACGCCACAAAGATCGCGCCCTGCTACTACGTTGACGGCAATCATGAGGTGGCGCTGGACGATGACAAACACGACGAGCTTTATTCGGGTATGGAAAAAGCGGGCGTGAATATAATCGACAACAAGACGGATACAATAGAGATAAACGGAAGCCGCATACAGCTGATGGGGCTTGAGGACGAACACTTAGACGACGACACTCAGACTTCCATTGCGGCAGAGCTTGACGACGATCTCCCCACAGTCCTGCTGGCACACGAGCCGCAGTACTTCGAGGATTACTGCCGCACTCAGCCGACGCTGGTGCTTTCGGGACACGTCCACGGCGGACAGTTCCGGTTTTTCGGCAAGGGCGTCCTGTCGCCCGAGGTCAAGTTCTTCCCGAAATATGATGCGGGAGCATTTGTCAGCGGCAGCACGACAATGATAATCAGCCGCGGACTCGGCAAAAGCCTGATCCCGCTGAGACTTTTCAATCAGCCCGAAGTGGTCTGCGTGCATCTGGAGAGGTAAGACATCAGAAAGGAGACACTACAATGGAAGAGAACAGAGACAACATACAAAACAGCACAGAAGAGAATCAGCCGGTACAGCCCGAAACGGTACAGCCTCAGCCGGCGCCGTTTCAGCCCGCGCCACAGCCTGCGATGCAGGTGCAGGGGGCAGGATTTAACGGGGTACCGCCGCAGTACGGAGCGGTATATACTCCCTATACGCCCTATAAGGCGGTGCAAAAGCCAAAGATAAAGACAGAGTTTAACAAGCTGGAACTGGGATATTCCTTCGCCGCATTCGTGATGGCGTTCCTGCTGATACGCTACGCTGTATGCAATCCCACGGGGTTCGTCACTACTGCGGTATTCGCGGCGCTGTTCACGGCAGGACTCATTTTCATGAAGCGCTCGGGCGTGAAGTCTGACGGAAAAATGAAGTTCACAGCCGCGCTGGGCTACATCTTCTCGGCGGTATACTCCATCACCGCCAACGAATTCATCAAGGGTCTCAACACCGCCTTCCTCTGCATACTGTTTGTCTATCTTCTTGACAGACTCGGCGCCGAGGACAGGCGCATTCCGAGATTCCTCCCCTTCGTGTTTCTCGAAGCCGCCCTCGACAAGCCCTTCAACAGCTTTGCGCTCATGCCCGAGGCTATGGTGCAGTCGGCAAAAAAGACCAGCTTCGGAAAGAACGTGGGACTGGTCATCGTAGGACTTATCGTCGCGGTGATACCTACCATAATAGTCGGCTCACTGCTCATGTCCGCCGACAGCGGAGTCGAGCATATCCTCGGCAATATCGCGGAGTATGTATTCTCCGAGCGTATCGTGGCGCTGGGTATACAGCTCCTGCTTGCAGTGCCCGCGGGATGCTATCTCTTCGGAATGATGTTCTCGGCACTCCACCGCGACCCGCAAAAGGAAGTCACCGACGACAGCTGTGAGCTAAAGCTGGCGGCGGCAAGAAAGCTCCAGAACATGGTCATCTACGCGGCGGTGACACCCATCTGCCTGCTGTACACGCTGTTCTTCATTTCTCAGGCAAACTACCTGCTGTCCGCATTCGCAGGCACGCTCCCCGAAGGATTCAGCTACGCAGAGTTCGCCCGCAGGGGATTCTTTGAACTGCTGGCGATAGCGCTGATAAACCTGGGCGTTATACTCCTCATCAACATCATCGCCAAGCAGGGCGGAAAGAACAAGCCCGCCGCCCTCAAGGTCTACACCGTCCTCATCGGATTCTTCACCCTCGTGGTGATAGCTTCGGCACTGAGCAAGATGGCGATGTACATCAGCGTATTCGGCCTCACCCAGCTGAGGGTGTACACAGGCTGGTTCATGGTGCTGTGCGCGTTCTGCTTCATCATGATAATGATAAAGCAGTTTAAAACGGACTTTGCGATCTGGAGATACATCTCGGCGGTGTTCATCGTGATGTTCGGACTGCTCTGCTTCTCGCGTCCCGACGACCTCATCGCGAGGTACAACATCGAGATGAGCCGCGCAGGGTATCTGAGCGAGTACGGCGATTTCGACAGCTCGGAGTATTCGGGTTCGAGGTCAAGTGCGGACTTTTCCAAGAACGGCGACGACTATCTGCTGACCCTTTCGGACGATGCGATAGCGGTATACCTCGAATACGGCTGCCCCACCACCACTCCCGCCGGCAGCGAGCTGGAGCAGCTCTCCGACCGCAGGAATGCGTACCACAGAAATCTGCTGGAGATGTTCAATATTTCGTCGCTTATTGTAAGGAGCAGGATAGGATAATTCAAGACCCCCGCATGGCAAAAACGTGCGGGGGTCTAGTTTTCACCACCGTGGGCAATAAAGCGGGTGCAGCGGCGCGACGCTGCCGAGGGCTGCAAACGCGCTGCGCGCTTATTGCCAGAAGTTCGCTACGCGAACTTCCCTGAAAGGCGAGCAGCCCCTCGCAAGGGTTTGGGAACAGAGTTCCCATTTGCGCCCTAAAGGCGCAACGACCACTTACTAGGGTTTCGCTAGTCACTACACCCAGCGCGCCACCTGCCGACCCACACCTTAAAATCGGCAAACAAAATCACCATACAGCCTAAAGGCTCCACCGTGCGCCCCGCACTACATCGCGAGAACCCCACCAATATGCCGATTTTAATTGGGCGAGAGAGAGTAAGCGATTCGAGTCCAAGACCCCATTCGCCCGCAAGGGCGAACAACGCCCCCCGCAGTCCTTTTTTATCCCCTCCATGTCGAAAAAAGTTCAAAGTTTATATATTGACATTTTCCGCAAAAGAGAGTATAATTTTAAGAATATTAGACATATAAAGACTGGGAAACATAGTTCAGAAAGGACGGATGCCATTATGCTGAATACCAATTATGAGGAGAAGTTCGGGAAACAGGGTCTTACGTTCGATGACGTTCTGCTTATACCCGCAGAGTCCAGCGTGACACCTAATATGATAAGCCTTAAAACTAAGCTTACTGCTGATATCACACTGAATACCCCGATAATTACTTCCGCTATGGATACCGTTACAGAGTCTAAAATGGCTATCGCTATCGCTCGTGAGGGTGGTATTGGTATCATTCATAAGAATATGACTATCGAACAGCAGGCCGATGAGGTCGATAAGGTAAAGAGATCCGAAAACGGCGTAATCCAGAATCCGTTCTCCCTTACCGCTGATCATACCGTTGAGGAAGCAGATCAGCTGATGGGTAAGTACAAGATCTCGGGCGTGCCGATAGTTGACGAAAAGGGTAAGCTCGTGGGTATCCTTACTAACCGCGATCTTCGCTTTATCACCGATTATACTATCAAGATCGGCGACGTTATGACTAAGGAGAATCTCGTCACCGCTCCCGTCGGAACTACTCTTGCCGACGCTAAGACTATACTGATGGATCATAAGATCGAGAAGCTGCCGATCGTTGACGATAACGGTATGCTCAGAGGTCTTATCACAATAAAGGATATCGAGAAGGCAGTTCAGTACCCCAACTCCGCAAGAGATAAGCGCGGCAGACTGCTTTGCGGCGCTGCGATCGGCGTTACCGATGACGTTCTCGACAGAGCTAAGGCTCTCGTTGACGCTCAGGTGGACGTGCTCGTTCTCGACTCCGCTCACGGTCATTCGCTCAATATTATCAACTGCATAAAGAAAGTAAAGGCTGCATTCCCCGATACTCCTGTTATCGCAGGTAATATCGCTACTGCTGAGGCTGCCGAGGCTCTTATCGCTGCAGGCGCTGACTGCATCAAGGTCGGCATCGGCCCCGGATCTATCTGTACTACCAGAATCGTTGCAGGTATCGGCGTTCCGCAGATCACCGCTGTTTATGACGTTGCCTGCGTTGCTGCCAAGTACGGTATCCCCGTTATCGCAGACGGCGGTATCAAGTACTCCGGCGATATCGTTAAGGCTCTGGCTGCCGGCGCTAACGTGGTAATGCTCGGCTCGCTGCTGGCAGGCTGCGAAGAGGCTCCCGGTGAGATGGAGATCTATCAGGGACGTTCCTTCAAGGTTTACCGCGGCATGGGCTCCATCGCTGCTATGCAGAAGGGTTCCAAGGACAGATACTTCCAGACAGGCAGCAAGAAGCTCGTTCCCGAAGGCGTTGAGGGCAGAGTTCCTTACAAGGGAGCTGTAAGCGACACCATCTTCCAGCTCTGCGGCGGTATCCGCTCCGGTATGGGTTACTGCGGCGCGCGGACCATTCCCGAGCTGCGCAATGCCAAATTCGTCAAAATCACGGCTGCCGGCATGGTGGAGAGCCACCCGCACGACCTGGCCGCTTTCTGCGAAGCG
>CAMVIL010000017.1 GCA_947167535.1 uncultured Ruminococcus sp.
GTATCGGAGAACGTAGGCGTCAAGCACCTGCTGAACATCAAGACCGTGGCGGAGAGGAGAGAGAATATGCTTTGGTTCAGAGCGCCCGAAAAGGTATACTTCAAGAAGGGCTGTCTGCCCGTCGCACTTGACGAGCTCGGCACAGTCCTGAACAAGAAGAGAGCATTCATCGTTACCGACCAGTTCCTCGGCAGAAACGGCTACACCAAGCCCATAACCGACAAGCTGGACGAGATGGGCATCGTCCACGAGACATTCTTAGACGTTGCTCCCGACCCGACGCTTTCCTGCGCATTAGAGGGCGTCAAGGCTATGCGTGCTTTTGAGCCTGATGTCATCATCGCTCTGGGCGGCGGCTCGGCTATGGACGCGGCTAAGATAATGTGGGTACTCTACGAGCATCCCGACGCCGACTTCATGGACATGGCTATGCGCTTTATCGACATCAGAAAGAGAGTTTACACCTTCCCCAAGATGGGCGAGAAGGCTTACTTCGTATGCGTACCCACCAGCTCCGGCACAGGCTCTGAGGTGACACCTTTCGCAGTTATCACCGACGACGAGACCGGTCACAAGTATCCCCTTGCCGACTACGAGCTCATGCCTAACATGGCTATCGTTGACACCGACATGATGATGAGCGCCCCCAAGGGACTCACCGCTGCTTCGGGTCTCGACTGTCTGGTACACTCCCTTGAGGCTTACGCTTCCGTAATGGCTACCGACTTCACCGACGGCATTGCGCTGAGGTCTATCAAGATGACCTTTGACAACCTGCCCGAGTGCGTAGAAAACGGTCAGACAGCTGTAAAGGCAAGAGAGAATATGGCTCATGCTGCTACTATGGCAGGTATGGCGTTCGCAAACGCATTCCTCGGCATCGGTCACTCGCTGGCTCACAAGCTGGGCGCATATCACCACCTGCCCCACGGCATCTGCTGCGCTCTGGTTATCAGCAACGTCATGAAGTTCAACGCTAACCCCGTTCCCACCAAGATGGGCACATTCTCCCAGTACACTCACCCCCACACCCTTGAGAGATACGCTGAGATAGGCAGATACCTCGGCATTCAGGGCAAGGACGACAAGGCTGTATTCAATGGTCTTATCGACATGGTCGAGGAACTCAAGGAGAAGGTCGGCTGCAAGAAGACCATCGCCGAGTACGGCATTTCCGAGGAGGACTTCCTCGCGACCCTCGATCAGATGTCCGAGGACGCCTTCGACGATCAGTGCACAGGCGCAAATCCCCGCTTCCCACTCATCGAGGAGCTCAAGGAGATCTACAAGGCCTGCTACTACGGCACCGACTACAAGGGCTAAGACAACCCCCAAATGACAGCGCATTCACCCCGCGCTGTCAGCTTCCAAATACCGACGGCTCCGTCCATTTCTGGGCGGAGCCGTCTTTTTTGCGGGGAGACTTTTGCTTTTAGTATGAAATAACCAACAGTTTATCGGCGTTCATGGGTATTTTTTCACGTTTAACACTTGATTTTGACGGTGAAATGTGGTATGATATCTATGTATGATATTTTAGCTTTAATTGCCGAAAGGATATGATAATATGCCGAACGATAAGCAGAAAAGACTTAAAATACAGCAGGGCGTGATATCGGTAGCCAGCGTGGCTATGATAGTTTTCGTACTGACGTGGCTGATAAATACTGCAGTGACGGGACGGAAGAACGGTCTGAACATTGACTTTGCCATGTCCGCAAAAAAAGCCGATACCTCGGTAAGCTCCAAGGCTGACAGCAAGTCCGCTGATGAAAGCAAGAATGATTCCGACACCGAGTCTAAGACAAAGACCGTCAAGTACAGCGACAGCTCCGAGGCCGACGACAAGGACAAGCCCTATGAGGGCGCGGCTATGAAGGACGACTTCTCCGACGCCTGCTTCATCGGCGACTCCCGCACCGTGGGTCTTGAGATGAACAGCGACAAAGCCAAGGCTGATTTCTACGCCTCGCAGGGTCTCAACATCAGCACTGCAGCCACCGACGCTTTTGTAGCCCTTGACAACGGCACCATGGGCACCGTCATTGACGGCGCTTCCCAGAAGCCTTACAAGCGCATCTTCATCATGTTCGGCATAAACGAGCTGGGCTGGCCTTATCCCGAGAACTTCGTTACACAGTATGTCGATCTGGTAAACGCCGTCAAGTCCGCTCAGCCCGACGCCGATATCTACATCGAATCGGTGCTGCCCGTTTCCTACAAGGCGGTTGAGACCAACGAGGTGTTCACCAACGAGAACATCGACTCCTTCAACGACTATGTCAAGCAGGTCGCTGAGCAGACAGGTACAACTTATCTAGACATCAACAGCTACTTCAAGGACGCTTCGGGAAGCCTTCCCGAGGACGCGGCAGCAGACGGTATTCACTTCGTCCGCGACTACTGCCTTGAATGGATAGACATACTCGCTTATCTTGTCCCGCAGGATCCCGCAGCGGCAGCAGATATCGCCGCTAAGCAGAGCGACGCGGAAGCCAACGCGGCAAACGCAGATACCGATGACGACGAGAACGAAGCAGAGGGCGATTACGGATTCGTAAATCCCGACGGCTACACCACCGAAGAAGATGACGACGGCGTTGTAGACGGCAACGGAAACGTCGATTACGACAACGGCAACGGTCAGGAAACCTACAACGACGACGAGTATGATTACTCCTACGAAAATAATGACGGATATACGGACGATGATATATGATGAACAGGTTCAGATTCACTAATAGAATGCTTTGTGCCGCGACGGCGGCAGTGCTCTGCGCCTCTCTTGCAGCGTGCGGCAAGCACGAGATACCTATAAACACCCGTCCCGTCACAAGATCTTCTCCCGAGGCTGTCGAGGCTGACACGGTACTCGAGAGTATGCCCGACGAAAGCGCCGGCGACAGCACCGCCGATACGGGAGCCGAGAGTAAGAAATCCAAAAAGAAGAAAAAGAACAAGAAGACAGAAGCCGAGACCACTACCGAAGAGACCACCACTACCACCGAGCCCGAGCCGGAGATCCCCGACGTTCGCAGGGAACAGCCATATCTCGGGGCGGCGGACTACGATGACTTCTCCGACGCCTGCTTTATAGGCGCTTCTCAGACGGTGGGACTTGGACTGTTCGGCGGAAAGGTCGCTCCCGATTTCTTCGCCTACGCAGGACTCAACGTCGATACCATATTCACGAAAAAGTTCCTGACAGAGGACGGAAGAAATGCGGCAGTCAGCGATTCCGACGGCGTCTCCGAGGACGGACTTTACACCGTCATTGATATGCTGGACAAAAAGAGCTACGGACGTATCTATGTGCTGTTCGGCATTAACGAGATGGGCGGCTGGATAGACTACGACCATTTTTACAGCAGCTATGTCAACCTGCTCAGAGAGATACGCGGCGCACAGCCCTCGGCGGTCATTTACGTCGAATCGGTGCTGCCTGTAAACAAGTATGCGATAAACACCAACCACAAATTTACCAACGAAAACATCGACAATTTCAACCGCAACTACGTCAGACCGATAGCCGCAGAGGCGGGTACGGTTTTTCTCAATGTCAATCCGCTGTTCAAATGCGAGAACGGAAATCTTCCGAAGGAAGCTTCGTCGGACGGCATACATATGACGCAGTCCTACTGCAAGGAATGGATGGATATGCTGGCGTACTACGGTCCGGCAGGCGGTCCCGTGAGACCCATGCCCGAGGATTACAGTCCTCTTCCAGACTCTAACCCTCAGCCCGACACACCGAGGGAAAGCGCGGATCCCGGAAATCTTCCTCCCGAAGTGATCCCGCCGCAGCTTCCCGACGTCGTGATCCCCGACACCCCCGAGGAAACTGCTGCTCCCGAAGAGGAGTATTCCGATTACTGATATCAGTTCAACTTTTTATATAGGAAAGGAAAGAATGAAAATGAAAAAGACAAAGCTTATCTGCGCACTGCTCGCGCTGACCGTTGCGGCTTCCATGTCGCTCTCCGCCTGCGGAAACAACAGCTCCGATGACTCGGGCGAGGCTCCCGCTGACACCACTGCTGCTCAGACCGAGGCTCAGGGCGGCGAGACCCCCGCAGAGCCTTCCGACGACGGCGAGGCAAGAATGGAAGCTTCCGCTTACTCCGATGAGCTGTTCGGCGGCATCACCTACGTTGACCAGCTGGCTGAGATCGCTCCCGAGATGGTAGAGAAGCTCTACGGCATCTCTCCCGACAAGTACACCAGCGGCAAGGTATACGTCGGCGGCGTTGCTACCGTTGAGGAGATCGCCTGCTTCGACGCTGTTGACGAGGCTGCGGCAGGAGAGATAAAGGCTGCTCTCGAGGCTCGCATCGAGGCTCAGAAGAAGGCAGTCGAGGATTACAATCCCGCTGAGCTGCCCAAGCTCAACGATCCCGTGCTGGTAACTCACGGAAATTCCGTTTATATGTGCCTCAGCAACGACAACGACAAGGCTAAGGAGATCATTGGCTGATGGTTTTCTCAAGCATGGTCTTTCTGTTCGCATTTATCCCTGCGGTGTTTCTGCTGTACTTTTTGGTGCCGCAGAAATTCAAGAACCTTGTGCTGTTTATAGTCAGCCTGTTTTTCTACGCATGGGGCGAGCCGCGGTATATACTGCTTATGCTCGCGTCCATCGGGGCGGCTTACGTCACGGGACTTTTCGCGGACAAAAAGAAATACGGCAAGACCAAGGCGGTGCTCGCCACCCTCTTTGCCGTAGTATGGAACATCGGTCTGCTGCTTTACTTTAAGTACGCCGATTTCTTCGTCACAAACGTAAACGCCATTGCAGGCTCACAGATAACTCTGCCGGGGCTGGCGCTGCCGATTGGTATTTCATTCTACAGCTTCCAGTCGCTGTCCTACGTCATCGACGTTTACCGCGGCGAGGTCAAGCCTCAGAAGAACTTCATCACCCTCGGCACCTACGTGGCGCTGTTCCCTCAGCTGGTGGCGGGTCCTATCGTCAGATACAAGGACATCGAGCGTCAGCTGATAAGCCGACAGCTCAATATGCAGCAGTTCGCATCGGGCGCCAAGCGGTTCGCGGTGGGACTTGCCAAGAAGGCTCTGCTTGCAAACAACATCTACGTGCTCTTCAACGAGATAAACGCGGCGCCGCAGAAGGACCTGAGCGTCACAGCAGTCTGGCTGGCGGCCATCGCTTATACATTCCAGATATACTTCGACTTCAGCGGCTACTCTGACATGGCTATCGGCATGGGCAGGATGCTGGGATTTGAGTTCCTTGAGAACTTCGACTACCCCTACATCTCCAAGTCGGTCACCGAGTTCTGGAGACGCTGGCATATGTCGCTCTCCTCGTGGTTCAGAGACTATGTTTACATACCCCTCGGCGGCAACCGCAAGGGCAAGGTAAGACAGTGCGTCAACATTCTGATAGTATGGTGCCTGACGGGATTCTGGCACGGCGCCAACTGGAACTTCCTGATGTGGGGTCTTTACTTCGGCATCGGGCTGCTCATTGAAAAGCTGCTGCTCAAAAAGCTGCTGGACAAGCTTCCCGCGGCAGTGCAGCACATCTACGCGCTGTTCCTCATAGTCATGGGCTGGGAGATCTTCGCTTACGAGGACACCTCGCAGCTGCTGCTCAACATTAAGCGTATGTTCGGCGCGGGTGGTCTGCCCCTCTGGAGCGCTCAGACGGGCGCATGGCTCATGCAGTATCTGCCGCTCATCGCGGTGCTGATACTCGGCTCCACTCCCGTCATCTTCAAGCTGGGACGCACCCTCAACCGCAAGTGTGAGACGGTATATCAGCTTGTATTAGAGCCTCTCTGCACGGCGGCAATGCTGTTCTTCTCGGCGGCGTACCTTGCATCCAGCGCCTTCAACCCGTTTTTGTATTTCAGATTCTGAGGAGGCGGCAGAGATATGATAAAAAAGGATATTAAACGCTCGACAGCCGCCTGCATCATTATGGCGGTGATATTCGTCGGATTCATCGCGCTGTTCACACTGGGGACGATATTCTCGCCAGACAGGAAGTTCTCCGAGATGGAGAACCGTATGCTGGCACAGAAGCCGTCGCTCAGCTTTTCGTCGATATTCGTCAAGAAGGGTGAAAAGACCTACATGGACAAGCTGGAGGAATATATGTCCGACCAGATATTCATGAAGGACTCTATGATGTCGGTAAAGACAGAGTGCGATTACTTCTCCGGCAAGACCTATCAGAACGGCGTGTATTTCTCAAAGGGCGGGTTCCTGCTGCAGAAGTACACTGAGAATACCGCGATGATAGACAAGAACGTCAGCTGCATCAACGACCTCGCTTCAAGTGTCACGGTGCCTGTTGACTTTATTCTGGCACCCAACAGCGTCTGCGTCAACGCCGACAGGCTTCCTGCGGGCGCTCTGACCGACGACCAGCGCAAGACGGTGGAAAGGGTTCGTGGTGAGCTCGCGACCAACGTTACGCTCTACGACCCCTACGACCTGCTGGTGGACTTGCAGACCAACAGGAACGTCAATACCTACTACAAGACCGACCACCACTGGACAGCGGGCGCCGCACGCGCCGCCTGCGACGGCTGGCTGCAAAGCATAGGCATGGAAGCCACCGACTCTACCTACACCCTCAATAAGGTCAGCGACTTCTACGGAACGCTCTACTCAAAGGCTCCGGCACAGTTTATCAAGCCGGATGAGTTCAGCTACTACACCAACACCGCGGGACAGTACGAGGTTTACTATCAGGCGGAGAACAAGTACGTCTACTCGATGACGGACGAAAGCTTCCTGAAGAAAAAGGACAAGTATGCGTCCTTCTTCGGCGGAAACTACGCACTGATGAAGATACGCCGCACCAACGATCCCGAGGGCGACAATAAGCCGAAGATACTCGTCATCAAGGACTCCTACGCCAACTCGCTGATACCCTTCCTCGCAGACAGATTCTCGGAGGTGTACGTCATCGACCTGAGATACTACCACACGGGGCTGGTCAGCGACATAGTCAAGGAAAACGACATAAACAGAGTGCTGCTCTGCTACAACGTGGATTTCCTGAACGAAGACCAGAATTTCATCTGGCTGGGCTAGTCGGTATGACGAACTGTTTTTGAGTCAAAAATATGTGATACTATCCCGAAATGCGGAAAAACACCCGCGTTTCGGGATCTTTTTATGCGAAAACAAACCCTGCCGTGCAACAGCCGAGATTTTGCACCTAAAAAACTTCATGCCGTCTGCGAATTTACAGACGGCGTTTTTTCGGATATGATTATATATGAAGGAACGGTTTTAACAGAAAGGTGTGAAGATGAATACTATGAATGGAATAACCGAATTGACCGCCGAGCTCTCTTGCGGCAACGCTCCCGCGCTGATATTCGCAAAGCAGGGCGACGAGGACTCGCGTTCGGTGAGAGTGCGCTTCCTCTTCGGGGGAAAGGCGTTCCCGATATCCGATGATACGCACACCGAGATACGTGTGCAGAAGCCCGACGGCACGGTGACCGTGAACGACGGCACCGTCGGGCAGGACGGCACGGCTCTCTATCCGCTCTCACCCCAGAGCCTTACGGCGGCGGGCGAGGGCAAGGCGGATTTTCTGCTGTTCGGCTCGGACGACGAGCTTATTTCTACTGTGCCCGCAAGACTGGTTATTACCCCTGCCCCCGTGGGCGATGAGGCGCTGGAATCCATAAGCGAATACCGCGCGTTCGTAACCGAGATAGCAGAGCACGACACCGCTATCGCCGAGCTTCAGCGTGATCTGTTCTCGGTGAACACCAATTTGGGAAGGGGCATAGCCTCGCTTAGCAACCGACTGGGCAGCATGAGCTTTGAACTGCTCACCAAGACCGCATACGAAGCGCTTGCCGCCAAAGACCCCGACACGCTTTATACGGTCACCGACGGTGATAGTGTAACTCAGTATCTCGGAGAGATAAAGCTGAAAAGCGGCTCAGGCTCGGCAGGCGCACTCACAAGCATCTACAACGGCACAACATCGACAACAGCGGGGACGCTGACAGAGGAGGTATAAAATAATGGCGATCACAATAACAACAGGCACACACAATGGTGCGAATGACCTTGTTGACGCACTTGCAGCAGCGTGGACATGGGACGCAGAAGATACATCAAGCGGAAACCATTCGGTAACGTGGGGAGACTGCGGAATCAGGCGCAATCCCAACAATATCGGCGACATTCAGGTAATATACAACAATGTACAACCTCAGGACTTCGCCTCGCCCACAGGCTCGGGCGGCACTTATATCATAGCTGCGACTGCAAACGCTATCCTGATGTATTTCACCAACGGCGGGGAAAGCTTCGCGCTTATGGCTGGCTCTGGCGTGATAGCTGGAACTGAAACCACGTCAAAACTTGTTGGTATCGGTGGGGTAGTCGCCGACACGGCATACCCGAAGGCTGGGTGCTATGGTATGGTAGGCGGCACAGGCATTACAAGCCGTATCGGTACACAGCACACCCGCACGTCTGCAAACGGCGCACAGATAACACCCTATATGCACGCTGAGGGCGGTGTCGTGTGTGAGAGCATAGCGTTGGTTGACATCATGGACAGTCTTACCCACGTCGGCAGGGTATCCGTGAACGGCGACTCATGGTACGCTGTCGGGGCGTTTGCAATAAAGGAGGAGTAAAAATGACCGACATTGCAAGCATAGTCAGCACGGTAGGCTTCCCGATAGCGAGCTTCCTGATATCGGCGTGGTTCATCAAGTACAGCTACGACAAACAGCTGGAACAGAACAAGCTCGCCGATGAGCGGGAAGACAGGCACTGGGAGGAGATCTCCAAACTGACAACGGCGGTGAACAACAACACAGAAGTGCTGCGGGACTTGGTGAAGGATAATATCTGCGAAAGGAGAGATGAATAATGGCAAAGAAAAAAGGCGTCGACATCTCACGATATCAGGGAGAGCCCGACTTTGCAAAGCTTTCAAAGAGCGTGGATTTTGTGATAATACAGGCCGGCTACGGCAGATATATTTCGCAGACCGACAGCTGCTTTGAGCGCAACTACGCGGGCTGCAAAAAATACGGGATCCCCGTCGGCGCATACTGGTTCAGCTACGCCACCACCGCCGACGAGGCAAGGCTTGAAGCCAAAGCCTGCATAGCGGCCATCAGCGGGAAAAAGTTTGAATACCCCATCTACTTTGACGTAGAGGGCAAGTCGCTGGTGGGCAAAGCCGCAGTGTCGGCGATGTGCGAGGCCTTCTGCACCGAGCTTGAACGGGCGGGATATTTCGCGGGCATCTACATGAGCCGCAGTCCCGCACAGACTATGCTGACGGCTGAGGTGGCGAAGAAATACGCCCTCTGGCTCGCCGAATACGGCAGCAGGCTCAACTGGTCGGGGGACGCAGGTATGTGGCAGAACAGCTCCACAGCCAGAGTCGCCGGTATCGCAGGCCATGTCGACACCGATATCTGCTACGTCGACTATCCGAAGCTGATAGAGCAGGCGGGACTCAACGGCTACAACAAGCCGACAAACAAGACCCTCGACAGCGAGGGCTTCAGACGCGGCGACCGCGGCACGGGAGTCTACGCCCTCAAACAGCTGCTCATGCTTGCCGACAAGGCAGGCATCATACAGGCGAAACTTGCCGACGACGGCGGTTTTGGCGGCGGCACCGAAAAGGCTGTGAACGCGCTGCTTGAAAAGCTTGGCTGCAAGCCGAACGGCATCGCGGGCGAGAACCTCATCAGACGGCTGGGAGAGCTTCTGGCAAAGAAAATGTGACAAACTAAAGGGTCGGGCAGAACAACTGTCCGACCCTTTTGTCATAAGCTGTAAGCATTCTGTAATCGACATGACCGCCTGTTATCCGCTTTGTAAGCTAAGTTTCACCGTTCTATCAAATTAGTCAAACGATTTTTACACATTATGCCTTTATAATTGTGATAAGCGGAATTACCGCGCCATTTCGCGGTTTTTCCTATGGGGAAGAGTGAAGAATATGAAAAATTTTGCAGGGAAGTGATAACAATGATCTGTAACAACTGCGGAAGAGAGTGCTCGGGCAGCCTGAGATACTGCCGACTCTGCGGCGCAGACCTTATGGCGCAGAATACCGCCACCAAGGAGTTCTCGCCTTTTACCGAGCAATCGGTAAAGCCCGCACCTGACAAAGAGAAAGGCGCCGTCAGCGCGGGCATATACAAGTTTCTCTGCGTCTGCATGGGACTTTGCCTTATTGCGGGTTCGGTGCTGTGGGCGACGATATTCCTGCGCGACAGGATAGATTCTCCCGTGCGCAGCGATGAAGCTGTTCCGGTAAACAATGCACCCGCCGAGACCGAGGTCACCACAAAGAAAACGACCACCACAACAACTACTACGACTACCACCACCACGACCACAACGACCGATCCATACAAGCAGACGGTCGAGCCTCAGATGATCGACGACTACGGTACTATGTATGTCATTGCCGACGAGCTGATAATCAGGATAGGTCCGGGGTATGATTACGAGCGTCTTGACGCCACCATACCAAACGGCACGGCTCTTGACGTTCAGGCCGAGCAGATAGACGCAAAGTCGGGCGAATCATGGTGCTACGTCAGCTACAACACAAGCGAGGGCTGGGTAAGCAAGAGTTTTCTTTCACAGAACAATCCGACAGTTGCGGTAGTTCTCCCCGACGAGTACTACTACGACTTCCAGCGCACCACCGTTTCGGTGATACGCGACGGCGGACTCAAGCTCTACGCGGGTCCCGGCACCAGCTACGATATTATCGACCAGCTGGAGGAAGGCGAGACCGTGACCAAGGAAGGCTACAACTATTTCAGCGTCAAGTGGGTATATGTAAGCGTCGGCGACCAGCACGGCTGGATACAGACCTACGACGGAGACTGGCTGAATCCTACTATCGAGTAAGCGACTTTTTCATATAATGACACCTACACACCTGCCGGCGGGGCCCTTCCCGCCGGTTTGGTTTTTGCAGTCAAAGATTGACAACCACACCCCGATATGATATAATTACATCATAGAATCATCTTGATAATCCGGGGCTCTGCACACACCCGCGCCCCTTTATCAAACAGAAATAAAAAATCATCAGGAGGGATAACATC
>CAMVIL010000018.1 GCA_947167535.1 uncultured Ruminococcus sp.
CTTGTTGCCCGAAAGGGATATCCAGCCGCAGCGGAAGCCCGCTGTCATGTGGGACTTGGAAAGTCCGCCGAAGGTCACGCAGAAGGTGTCGTCGCCTGCAAGCGCCGCAATGGAGTGGTGCTCGGTGTCGTCCATCAGCAGTCTGTCGTATATCTCGTCCGAGAAGATGATGAGCCCGTGCTCACGCGCAAGCTTTACTATCTCCATCAGCAGGGCCTTCGAGTATACCGCACCTGTCGGGTTGTTGGGGTTGATGATGACGATAGCCTTAGTCCTGTCGGTCACCTTGGAGCGTATATCCGCGATGTCGGGGTTCCAGTCAGCCTTTTCGTCGCAGAGATAGTGCACCGCAGTACCGCCCGCGAGGGTGACGGAAGCCGTCCAGAGCGGGTAGTCGGGAGCGGGGACAAGCACCTCGTCGCCCGAGTCCAGCAGACCCTGCATAGACATAGTGATAAGCTCGGACGCGCCGTTTCCGGTATAGATATCCTTCTCGGTAACGCCGTGTATGCCGCGGTACTCATCATACTTGATGATAGCCTGACGTGCGGCGAGTATGCCGTAGGAGTCGCTGTAGCCCTCGGCGATGGGAAGAGCCGCAGTAACTGTGTCGATTATATCCTTCGGAGCGCGGAAACCAAAAGGCGCAGGATTTCCGATATTGAGCTTCAGTATCTTCTCGCCGTTGGCCTCCATCTCCTTTGCGGCGTCCATAACGGGTCCGCGTATATCATAACAAACATTATCAAGCTTATGCGATTTTGCAAATTCTCTCATATATATCCTCTTTTCTTTATCCGCGTTTTCGCTCGGTGCTTAGCCCTCGCTCGTGTGATATCTTCGCTCGGTTGGAGCCGCGGCATACGTTGGTGCTATTCTTTCGGTTTGCGACTTCCGGCGTGGTCGGGGGGATGTTTGCAAAGCAAACTCACGCGATAAGTACGAAACGTATTTGCCGTTTGCAGATGTCTGACCCTGATACTTCTGTATTTTAGGGCTTGCGGACATATCGTTTTAATTATATCACAATGTTACCGCTTTGTAAATAGCACATTTCAACAATTTTTAGCAGTAAAGCGGCGGGCTTATGTTCACCCAAATGGGTCGGACACATACTTTTCATCGGTTTAACAATAAATAGTATTGCTTTTTATCACCGGCTATGATATAATAATAAGGTGAAACCCTGCGGCATCACGCCGCGATATGATGTAAAGGAAGGAAAATAACTATGACAAACAGCTACGAAAGCCCGTTTTGCACAAGATATGCAAGCAAGGAGATGCAGTTTAGTTTCTCCGCAGACAAGAAGTTCACCACATGGAGAAGACTCTGGGTGGCGCTGGCAAGAGCCGAGATGAAGCTCGGTCTGCCCGTTACTGCCGAGCAGGTGGCAGAGCTCGAAGCCCACATCGAGGACGTTGACTACGCTAAGGCTGCCGAGTACGAGAAGAAGTTCCGCCATGACGTTATGGCTCACGTACATACCTACGGCGACGCCTGCCCCGGTGCTGCAGGTATAATCCATCTGGGCGCTACCTCTTGCTATGTCGGCGACAACACCGACGTCATCATCATGCGCGACGCTATGCAGGTGGTAAAGAGAAAACTCATCAAGGTCATCTCCCAGCTGAGCGTTTTCGCTGACAAGTACAAGGCTATGCCCTGCCTCGCATACACTCATCTCCAGCCCGCACAGCTGACTACTGTCGGAAAAAGAGCGACCCTCTGGTGCAACGAGCTGCTGATGGATCTTGAAGACTTAGACTTCCAGCTGGGCAGACTCAAGCTGCTGGGCTCCAAGGGCACCACAGGCACACAGGCAAGCTTTATGGAGCTGTTCCACGGCGACACCGACAAGATAAAGGAGCTTGAGCGCCTCATCGCAGAGGAGATGGGCTTTGACGCGGTAGTTCCCGTTTCGGGTCAGACCTACTCCCGCAAGGTGGACTTTGCGGTATGTCAGGCTCTGGCAGCCATCGCGCAGTCTGCAATGAAGTTCGGCAACGACATAAGACTGCTCCAGTCCTTCAAGGAAATAGAAGAGCCCTTCGAGAAGAACCAGATCGGTTCCTCGGCGATGGCATACAAGCGCAATCCCATGCGCGACGAGCGTATCTGCTCGCTGGCGAGATACGTGATGTGCGACGTGCTCAACCCCGCATTCACCGCAGGAACACAGTGGTTCGAGAGAACACTCGACGACTCCGCAAACAAGCGTATCAGCGTAGCTGAGGCGTTCCTCGGCATCGACGCTATCCTCAACATCATGCTCAACGTCACCGACCCCGAGAACGGTCTGGTGGTATACGAAAAGATCATCCGCCGCAGAGTTATGGCAGAGCTGCCCTTTATGGCTACCGAGAACATCATGATGGACGCTGTAGAAAACGGCGGCGACCGTCAGGAGCTGCACGAGAAGATCAGACAGCTCTCGATGATAGCAGGCAAGCACGTCAAGCAGGACGGTCTCGACAACGACCTCTGCGACCTTATCCTTGCAGAGCCTATGTTCGGCATGACAAAGGAGAAGATGGACGCCATCATGAAGCCCGAGAACTTCATCGGCAGATGCCCGCAGCAGGTAGACGAGTTCATCGCTAACTGCGTGAAGCCCGTGCTTGATGCAAACGGCGTATCCGATGACGTAGCGGAGATAAATGTATAACAGAATTTTAGTGACGCTGACCGCGCTGGCGGTGGCAGGCGGCTGTCTTTCGGGGTGCGGCAAAAAGGAGCAGGACGCTCCCGCCGCGGCATCTTCCGTAACATCGCCGGTCGTGACCGGGACCGAACCCGAAGAAGCTCCCGTCCAGCCCGACCACACCGAGCTTGACCTGTCGCAGAGCAAGAAGCCCGCCGTGCTGTCAGCTGAAGTGAACGGAGTCTTCGGCGAGGGAACGCTCACCGACATATACGGCTCAGAGGACGGCGACAGGCGCTTCACCGAAGAGGCGGGGCTTTACGGCTGTCCCGTGAGATTTGAGTGCGGCGACCTGCACACGGCGGTCATAAGCTTCAGCTACGACCCCGAAGCGCTGCGCGGTACACCGCCCGAGAACTTCCGCATACTGCACTACAACGAGGCAGGCGACGGCATGGAGTACATCGACTGCATGACCGACAAGGACTGCCACGAAGTCTCGGCGGCGATAGTCAGCGAGGGAGTTTACCTGCTGGTGGACGAATACGCACGCCGCGTGACGCTGGGACAGGACATCAGCGGACTGGTGATGCCCGAACCGCAGGACGAGATCTACGACGGCGAGATACCCTACTACGAGGAGAGCCGTCCCTTTACAGTGACGATACCTCTCGGCTGTTACAGCTACGAGAACATCGCCGATCTCACCCTCGACGGATTTTCCTATCACAGCTTTCTGCGGATAGTCGAGACCAAGAACGCCTTTGTCTGGGCGGATATTTCCTATATCACTCCCGACGACGGGTGCGGCTTTGACGAGCTTGTTACCCGCGTACGTCAGCAGCTCCCCGACATCAACAATGCGGGCGAGGTGCCGGAGCGGAAGGTGAAGAATTTCCGGGAGATATATTCTCCCGACGGAACGCGCGGGGTGCGGGTGACCTGCACCGACGTCTACCCGCCTGCGGGGATAAATCCCGAGCTGACCTTCACGACCCTCTGCGACTACTACCCCGATGTAAACGGCGGCTGCTACGAGATCAGAGTGCAGTTTTTAGACAACCGCAACGACCCCGACAAGGTGACAAATTCCCTCTCTATGCGTATACTTAACAGCTTTACGCTCAAAGACGGCGCGGGGCTCAGGGAGCAGGAGTCTCCCGACTCTGCGGAAGATGATACAGATACAAGCAAAAGCGAAAAGCATTTTACCTTTTGACAGAGACAGAAAGGAGAACACATCATGAAAAAGAGAAACACATTACTTGCAGCAATTATGGCGGTTTCCATGCTGGCGGCAGTGGGCTGCGGCAATCTTGAGGACGTTGAGCCCGAAAAGGACGGCGCTAACCTGCTGGAGACTACCGCTCATGACGATCATCAGCCCCCCGAGGACAACGAGGGCGGCGACGATGAAAACGATCAGCAGAACGAGTCCGACGGCGAAGAAACAGACCCCGACGAACAGCTCCCCGACCCCGATGAGGATACCGAAAGCGAGGAGTCCGATGAGAGCACAGCCGAAGAGGACAGCGCCGCCGACGGCGAGTCGGACGAGGGTGACACAGCCACTCCGCCTACCGAGGGCGACAGCTACTATAATCCCGAGTTCGCCTTTACCGTACCGCTGCCCCAGAGCCTGAAATGGACACTCTACGACGAGCAGATGATGCCCTGTTTCGACGACTCCAACGGCAAGTTCCGTCCGCTCATGCAGACTGAAAACGAGGGCGACGTGGTGCTGACCATCGAGGAGTATCAGACCTTACGCACCCTTGACGACATCGTGAAGGCCGCGTGGGACAGAGACTACCGCAACGCAGGCGAGGGCGACGACAAGTATGAGGTACTGGACACTCAGGTGCTGGACTTCGGCGGCCGCGCGGGACAGCTCGTCACCGAAAAGCTTAACAGCTCCAACGGCGAGTTCTTCTACTGCAACCTGTACATAACAGTAGCCGACGGCGACTACATCCACATGAAGGTCACCTGCCTCGACCAGACTCAGCACGACAGCTTCGTGGCGAGCCTTATGAACACAACTTTCGATAACTGATTATCCGACGGAATTTATTATAGCAGATCAATTCACATGGAGGAATCAGCTATGCTGGAACAGTTAAAAGAAAAAGTATTGCAGGCAAATCTCCTGCTTCCGAAGTACGGTCTCGTGAAGTTTACATGGGGCAACGCTTCGGAGATCGACCGCGAGACCGGGCTGGTAGTCATCAAGCCTTCGGGCGTTGAGTACGACGGCATGAAGGCCGAGGATATGGTAGTCCTCGATCTGGACGGCAACGTTGTGGAGGGCAGATACAGACCCTCAAGTGACACGCCTACACATCTGGCGCTCTACCGCGCGTTCCCGCAGATCGGCGGCATCGTCCACACCCACAGCACCTACGCGGCAAGCTTTGCGCAGGCAGGACGCGGAGTCGCACCTCTCGGCACGACTCAGGGCGACTATTTCTACGGCGAGATCCCCTGCACCCGCAAGATGACCCCCGCCGAGATCGCCGGCGAGTACGAGAAGGAGACGGGAAACGTCATCATCGAGACCTTCAACAATTCAGGCGTTGACCCGCTGACGATACCTGCGGTGCTGGTGCACAGCCACGGCCCCTTCACATGGGGCAAGGACTGCATGGAAGCGGTACACAATTCGGTAGTGCTGGAAGAGGTCGCCTGCATGAACCTGCGGACGTATCTCCTCGCTCCCGACACGCCCTTCATGCAGCAGGAGCTGCTGGACAAGCATTATCTGCGCAAGCACGGAGTCAATGCTTATTACGGACAGAACTGAATAAATACACTACCGCCCGCAGGCATCAGACCTGCGGGCGGTTTTCTTATCTCTCGATATTTCGTATGTAATGGAACAGATACTGCTGGGCTATACCCTCGACTCCGCGCACGCACTCGGGCAGGCCGTCGGGATACCAGTCGGCGAGGACGCGCTTGACCCAGACGTCCTTCGGGAAAGCGTCCAGCTTGTGCATACCGAAAAGCATGGCACAATCGGCGACTTTGGGGCCCACGCCCTTTATCTGCATGAGCGCCGCACGGGCGTCGTCGGTGGGGAGCTTCGCTGTCTCGGCAAGGTCGAGGCCGTTTTGCAGGCGCGACACGGCGTCCACGATGTACTTAGCCCTGAACCCCGCCCTCAGGAAACCCAGCGACTCGGGAGTCTCACCGACCAGCTGTTCCGCCGTCGGGTAGCCGCCGTAGTGCTCGCAGAGGCGGCCAATTATCCCCTTGATGCGGGGAATGTTGTTGTTCTGCGAAATAATGAAAGAGCTGAGCGCTTCCCAGCTGTCCTGCCGCAGTATGCGTATACCGCCCGCGAATCCGCAGGCTTTGGACAGCGTCTCGTCCTCGGCGAACCGGCGCTTGAGCTCGCCGTAGTCGCGGCCGAGGTCGAAGTAGGGCACCCAGACGTCTAGAAACTGCTGCTCGGTCACATTCTCCAGCAGGAACACGCCCTGCTCGGCAGTGGGACGAATGGTCAGCGGGGTGTTCATGCAAGCCCCCGTGTAGCCGCCGTCCGCCAGCCGCACCCACCGAAACGCCTGACCGCAGTCGAGGGTATCGTCAAGGTCTAAGTCGGGGGTCTTTAGAAGTATGTCAGCGGCTCTGACAGTATAGTCGGTCATAAATAATACTCCGCGTTATCCTGATACTTAGCCTGCAGCCGCTTTATCTCGCCGAAATGGGTCGAGAATGCGTGGGTAACGTCGGGGTCGAAGTGGCTGCCGCTCTCTTCCATGATTATCTTGTACGCCTGCTCGCTCGTCCACGCAGTCTTGTAGGAACGCTTGCTGGTCAGCGCGTCGTAAACGTCCGCCACCGCAGTAATGCGCGAGGCGATGTCGATGTCCTTGCCGCGGGTGCCGAGGTAGCCTTTGCCGTTCCACCATTCGTGGTGCTGCAGCGCTATGAGACGTGCAGTCTTCATTATCTCGCCGGGGGCGTTGTGCAGCAGGCTCTCGCCGATGGTGACGTGAGTCTTCATGACCTCGAACTCCTCTTCCGTCAGTCTGCCCATCTTCTCGAGGACTTCGGGCGGGATAAGAAGCTTACCGATGTCGTGCATCATCGACGCCATACGTATCTCCTCCACCTTCTCGGGCGGCAGACCCATAGCTTTCGCGATAACACGGCTGTACTCGGAGACTCTCTTTACATGCTTGCCGGTCTGACCCGACTTTGCTTCGGTAATTTCCGCAAAGGCGAGGACTATCTCTTCCTCTGCGTCTATCGCTTCACGGGAAAGCGTCTCTATCTGAACGCGCTCCTCTATGTGCAGGAACAGCACGTTGTAGGAAAGCTGGGTCGAGCAGTAAAGCAGCACTGCAAACGCCAGAATGATGGCGTAGAATGTGTAGTCCAGATGGTTGTTTATCTCCAGCATGAACTCCAGACCGAGAAGCATGGTCAGCAGAATGAAGTTGATGATGGGGAGCATATTAGTGTTCGAGAGCATTCGGGTGTTGCTGTCCTGCCGCATCATCTCGATCTTTTTGGAAGCGGGCAGGTAGAATATCAGCAGCATGACGATGAAGGTGCCCGTTGACGCCAGACAGGAAACAACAGGAGAGTATCTTCTCAGCGGGAAGGATATCATCGTCGAGGCGACGAACATATACAGCACCGCCATGTAGATGAACACGCCCATACCGTGGGAGCAGCGCACTACCTTGCAGTAGATATGTATGAACAGCGCAAGCAGCGGCATGGCGACTATGAATACCAGCACCAGCGTTATCAGCAGAGCTTCATTGGTGCCCGCCTCAGCAGGGTCTATGGTGAAGCCGCCGTCGGCAGAGATGCTGGGGTTTAGCAGAGCCTTCAGCGAGAACTCGTCAAGACCGTAGCCTATGAAGTAGGAGTTGAGTATCAGCTCGGCGAGGATTATCACGACAAAAAGCACGATAAACAGCCCGATAGGCGACAGAAGCATGAGCGTCACCAGCCTGCGGAAACGCCTCAGCTTCGGGTGCGGAAGCGGTTCGCCACGCTTGTCGAGGTCTTTCTTCGGATTGGCGTCCGAGAAAAATATCTTCTTATTCAAAAAAAGAAATATCAGTGCAGGGACCAGAATGCTGAAGATCTCCTCGACCAGCAGCACAGGCACGTTAGACATGGCAGTCCACCTCCCTCTCAAAAAATACACTATATTAATATTATACAATATCTGCGCAAAAAATGCAATAGCCCTGAGGCAATTTTTTTCTTTTTTCGCAGATGTCCATAAAAACAATAAATTTATATTATCCTCGGGGGATGTCGGGAACACGCCGGCAGGGGATGACAACGTATTCACAAAAAACACTTGAAATCGGCGGCGAGGTATGGTATAATAAAGCTAATTGTAATATGAAAGGAAAAGTGTGGCAATGAGTATTAGAGTAGGAATGGTGTCGCTCGGATGTCCCAAAAATCAGGTGGACGCCGAGCAGATGATGTTCAGACTGCGTGACTTCGGGTTCGAGCTGATCGAAGACGCGGCACTCGCCGACGTCGCGGTCATCAATACCTGCGGGTTCATACAGTCCGCAAAGGAAGAGGCTATCGAGACGATACTCGAATTCCTCGAACTGAAAAAGGAAGGCCGCATCAAGGGCGTTATCTGCACAGGCTGTCTCGCCGAACGTTACCGCGATCAGATCCTCGAACAGCTCCCCGGGCTGGACGCTGTCGTCACTCTCGGCAAGGACGGAGAGATCGCCGAGATAATCGAGGATATAGTGCGCGGAAAACAGTCGGGACTTATCGAGGGCGACAAGCTCGATCTGCCGCTAAACGGCGGAAGAGTGCTTTCGACTCAGCCGTTTTACGCTTACCTCAAGATAGCCGAAGGCTGCTCCAACCGATGTACCTACTGCGCAATACCGTCGATACGCGGCGACTTCCGCTCCAGACCGATGGAAGAAGTCCTCGAAGAAGCCCGCGGCCTCGCTGACAAGGGCGTCACCGAACTGGTGGTCATCGCTCAGGATACCACCCGCTACGGCGAGGATATCTTCGGCGAGAGCCGTCTGGCGCAGCTGCTTACCGAGCTTTGCAAGATAGAGGGCTTCAAGTGGATACGCACCCTCTATTTCTACCCCGAGCGCATCACCGACGAGCTTCTCGACGTGATCGCCCGCGAGGAAAAGCTGGTGAAGTACTTCGACATCCCTATACAGCACTGCAACGGCGATGTCCTGCGCCGCATGAACCGTCACGGCGACCGCAGCACACTGGCTGCCCTGATGACGAAGATACGCGAGCGCATACCCGATGCCACACTTCGTACCACACTGATAACAGGCTTCCCCGGAGAGACCGCCGAGCAGTTTGAAGAGCTGGCGGAGTTCGTAAACGAGATCAAGTTCGACAGGCTGGGCTGTTTTGCCTACTCCCCCGAAGAGGACACTCCCGCGGCATCCTTCCCCGACCAGATCCCCGAGGACGAGAAGCAGAGACGTGCTGACATCATCATGGAACAGCAGATGTTCATAAACGACGAGCTGAACCAGCGCAAGCTTGGCAGCGAAGTGGAAATAGTAGTCGAGGGCTTTGACCGGTACGCAGAGTGTTGTTTCGGAAGAAGCGCCGCCGACGCCCCCGAGATAGACGGCAAGATATTTTTCACCACTCCCCGCAAGCTGACCGCGGGAGATTATGTAAAAGTAAAGCTGACGGACGTTCTGGACTGCGATCTGTTGGGTGAAGTCGTGGAATAATAAGGGTACACGCCAGAGGTCGCAAACCAAAGGTATATCTGTCACGTATGCCGCGGCTCAAAATAAACGAAGATAACGCACGAGTGAGGGCTGCTGCACCGAATGAATGCGCGAAAGGAGAAAAAATGAATCTACCAAATAAACTGACCGTACTGAGAGTAATACTGGTGCCGTTTTTCGTGGCGGCACTGATGATAAAATTCCCCGCCCACATCTGGATAGCGCTCATTTTATTTGCAGCGGCGTCTGTCACCGACCTGCTGGACGGCAAGATCGCGAGAGCACAGAACCTTGTCACCAACTTCGGCAAGTTCTTAGACCCTCTCGCAGATAAGATGCTGGTCATGGCGGCGCTGGTCTGCTTTACCAACCTCGGCTGGTGCGATCCTGCGGCGGTGGTCATAATCCTCGCCCGTGAGTTCATGGTGTCCGGTCTCAGACTCGTGACTGCAAACGAAGGTATCGTAGTTGCCGCAGGTATCTGGGGCAAGCTCAAGACCGCATTTACTATGGTGGCACTGGTCATCATCATGCTGTTCGAGGCGCTGTCGGGCGGTTCGGATATCGTGTTCGCTGTCAATGAGGTATTCATCTGGCTCGCGGCAGTGCTGACGATCATCTCGGGCGCTGTATATCTGAAGGATTACTGGTCGTACATCGATCCCACAGAATAAGCCGATCGGCAAGCGTTCCACGTTTCAGAATTTCAGAAAAGGAAGAGAGTAATATGCAAATATATAATTCACTGACAAGAAAAAAGGAAGAAATAGTTCCCCACGAGGAAGGCAAGCTGTCGATGTATACCTGCGGACCTACCGTTTATCACTTCGCACACATCGGCAACCTGCGCACCTATATCATGGAGGACGTCCTTGAAAAGGCTCTGCGTGCAGAAGGTCTTGACGTCACCCGCGTTATGAACATCACCGACGTGGGACACCTTACCTCCGACGGCGACACAGGCGACGATAAGATGCTCAAGGGCGCAAAGCGCGAGCACAAGACGGTCATGGAGATAGCTAAGTTCTATACCGACGCTTTCTTTGCCGACTGCAGCAAGCTCAACATCAAGCGTCCCAACGTCGTTGAGCCTGCTACCAATAACATTGCAGAGTTCATCAAGGCTGTGCAGAAGCTTATGGACACCGGCTATGCTTACGAGGCGGGCGGGAACATCTACTTCGACACCTCGAAGCTGGATAAGTATTACGTCTTCGGCGACGTTTCTGAGGACGACCTTGAAGTAGGCGTCCGCGAGGGCGTTGAGGCTGACGGCAACAAGCGCAACAAGGCGGACTTTGTGCTCTGGTTCACCAAGTCCAAGTTCGACGATCAGGAGCTGAAATGGGATTCTCCATGGGGTATCGGTTACCCCGGCTGGCATATCGAGTGCAGCTGTATCGCTATGAAGCACTGCGGCGAATACCTCGATCTGCACTGCGGCGGCATA
>CAMVIL010000019.1 GCA_947167535.1 uncultured Ruminococcus sp.
GCAAGCCCTACAAGATAGGCTGCAGCTGCGGATTCAGTATGCTGCAGCCCGACCTGTCCAGCGAGATGAACCTCGAAGCCGCGAAGAAGAAAGCCGATATGGCGATGTACGATGAAAAGCTGAGGCGCAAGTCGGTCAGAACAGATTGATATCAAAAGACAAAGCCCGTGAGTTTGTAAGCTCACGGGCTAAATTTATGCCTTGTTCTCTTTGCTTTCAGCACTTTCAGCGGGCTTTCCGCTGTTCTCTGCTTTTTTGGCGAGCTGTTCTATCAGCTTGCCGTTTTTGTATTCAAAGAGGAAAATAATCAGTATGACGATGACTCCTGCTATGGAGATGATTATGCTTCCCGTGAAGTAGGTCGGCTCGAAGACCATCTCTATCTTGTTGGCACCCTTCTCGAGGGGTATCGTGATGAGCGAATCCATCGACTTGTCGGTGATGACCCGCTTGCCGTTGACGGTAACCGTCCAGCCGGGCTCGTCGGGGATAGTCGTGAAGAGGTACTGACCTTCGGAAGCGGAGTCGCACTCCATTGAAACGCGGGTGTCCTCAAGCTTCGTGACTTCAGCCGCCGACTGCTGGATAACTCCCGCCGACTGCTCGAAGCGCTCGGTGTCGAAGGTGTAGAACAGTTCGTCGCTCCAGTAGGCTTCATTGTCGTCGTTGTCTATCGTGACTCTGATGCGGACGTCTTCGCCCTTGATGAAGCTTCCCAGCTGAAGTATCGAGTAGTTGTCGCCCACGAAGAACTGACCGGCGAAATCCATCATGCCGTCGCCGTTCAAGTAGCTCTCCTCGTCCTTTACCCAGACGTTGCAGGTGCGCTCGTAGCGGGTCGGCAGGTACATATAAAGCTCGCCGTCGCGGTCCATCTCTACCACGTAGTCGATGTGAGCCTCGCCCGCTGACTTGTCGGTGGGGTAGAACTTGGTGTGCTTCTCTTCATCGTTTACTTTAGCGGTGGACATATTCAGGCGGTCGCTGTCCTTGGGGACCAGACGTGTGAAGTATGGCACCACCTCGGGCTCGCCTGCCAGCACGCTGTAAAGCAGGTTCTGGTTCTCGAAGGGATTGACCTTAGACAGCTCGATTGTGTTGATACGGTCATCGGTCACGCACCCGAGACCGCCCATCGCATAGGGATTGCGGTAGAACTTGTAGGTCACGGTCTTTTTCTTCTTGACCTTTTTCTTTACCGTTTTTCCCTTCTTCTCCACGTCCTCGTAGGTGAGGTGTACGCTTCTCTCATCGATGTGGGTCGCCAGCTTGTACTGCTCGGGTATCTTTATACGCTTGTCAATGTAGCGGTTTTGGTTGTCCTCGTCCTCTTTGTTCATGACATACTTGATGTCGAACACCGAGTCGGTGATGAAAGTTCTGCCGTCGTACTTGGTGTAGTGACCGCCGTAGGCAAAGCCCAGACGCTCAAGCATGGTCAGCGCGGGAGCGTTCATTACCGAGCTGGAATGAGAGATGCCGTAGTATCCCGTGCCGATGGGGTCGTTGACGGTGCGGTGGAAGGTGGCTTCCATGCGGTAGAAAGGCTCCTGATCGAAGTACTTGATGTGCTTCACCGCGTCGCGGGTGTCGGAGATGTACGGCTCGTATGAGGTGTAGTCGCTGTAAACGACGTCGTTGTCTATCTTCTGGAGCGTGTCCATCGTGTTCGCCAGCATTTCAAGGCTCACCGCGATGCAGGTGATGGCGCACACGGCGTAGGAGAGCTTGTATCTGCGGTTGAGGTAGATGAGCAGGAAGTAAATCGCCACAGCCAGTCCCGAGAACCAGATGCCGCCGATGACGGCTCTGTCCTTGCCGTCGTCCCATGCGACGGTGCGGAAGATCTCAAAGTGCTCGTAGCCCTCGCGCTCGCACCAGAAAAGGAACATCACGAGTCCGAAGAACACTCCGCCTATTTCCTTGGGGGTTATGCCGTCTAAGTTCTCGAAAGCCTCGAACGCCATCACTACCAGCAGGAAGGAGAAGGCAAAGGAATAGCGGAAGGGAAGCCAGTTGGGCACCTGAAAGCCGTGCCATACGATGTCCACAGGCTTGATGTACATGAACACGATCATGACAAAGCTGAGTATCCCGCTTGAGACCTTGCGCTTCACGGAGATCTTTCGGTTCATGAAGTAGAGGGGCACCAGCAGAAGTACCGCCGTGCCGCAGTATATCATCGGCAGACCGTCGGGGTATACCGTGTCGTAGCTCATGGGGAACAGCTTGGTGAGGAATGTCAGGAAGTCGAACTGGGTCGCCATCGACCAGTTGGGCTCGGAAAACTCCAGCTTGCCAAGCTTCAGCGCGTTGTAGACGGGCAGAAGCACCCATGAAGCTGCCAGTATAGCCGTCACCGTGCCGCCCGCGAACTTGAACAGCGAGCTTATCGGCTTTTTCGGGACGATGCGTCCGTCCTCGCCGAAGTAGGTGTAGATAAAGTAGCAGAAGGTGAAGAAGCCTATCATGTAGCCGATGTAGAAGTGTGCGATGAACATCAGCGTCAGCGGGATTACATAAGGCAGCACCTTGCCCTCGCGGATAAGACGTCTGACGCCTAAGCAGATAAGCGGAAGATAGATAAGTCCATCCAGCCACATGGGATCCATCAGCTGTACTATCATGTAGCTCATCAGCGAGTACATCAGCGAGAACGCCACTACGGAAGTGCGTCTCGGCTTCTTGTCGGCGGTCTTGTTGAGGAAGTATGCAAAGCTCAGCGCCGAAGAACCGATCTTCAGAAGCTGTATCGTCTCGATAGCGCCGCACATAGCCGTTCTCGGGAAGATCACCACCAGTATCATGAACGGGCTCGCCAGATAGTAGGCGAAGATGCCGAACAGGTTGCCCGACAGGTTCCTCGACCAGTTGTAGATAAGGCTTCCCTTTCCCAGTACTGCGTCGCGGAACATCTCGTAGTAGTAGACGTACTGACCGTTCAAGTCAAGTACCAGCACCGAGCCCTCGCCGAAAGGGTGGACCCCGAACAGCGCATAGGCAAGATACATTATCCCGATCGGGAGCACAAAGCATAGCAGGTACAAAAACGCAGGTCTTTGCAGAGTACGCATGATGCGCTCGATCCTCTCTATGCGGGCGCGCCGCTTATCGGCTTTGCGCTCTGATCTTGTTTTCTGAGCCGTTTCGGCGGGAGCGTTGTTTATTTCCGCCGAAGCGTTTTCGTTAGTTGCCATTTATCAAACTCGTCCTTTTCTTTTATTGCCTATCCTTATTATCTCAGCGTAATCTTCCCGGATACTGCCTGTTGAATTCCTTCTCGCTTTCGGTGTGCATATAATCCGGATTTGAGAGCGCCATTCTCGCTCTGGCGAGGTCGTAATCGTCCATCTGGAACGGCTCGTCGGAGCTGAAGTTGTTCTTCGCCTTGAGCGAGTCTCCGATGATACCGCCGCTTTCCACGCCGTTTTTGTGCTCGATAGCTCCGAAGGTGAAGATCACCAGAGCCGCAGCAGCAGCCACTGCCGCGTAGCCGAGATTTTTCTCGTCGGGCTTTTCGGGCTCGTTGTAGCTGTAAGCCTTCTGAGGGTCTGCGGGGCAGTAGTGTACGGGGACTTTACCGCCCACTTCTTTCTTGTCGAAGGTATAGGGCGTATTCATCGTGTATTTCTTTCCGCCCGTCTGGAACTCGACATAGGCAGAGGTCATCATTTCGCTGCTTGAGCTTGTCTTAACGCTTATTATGGACGCATCGGCAGTCGATATGCAGGTGCGTTTCAGCTCATCGTAAGCGGACTTCTCTCCCAGCCAGATGATAAAGAAAAACAAAGCTCCGAGCATCAGAAATACAGAAGTAACCATTTTGTAGACGGGAGAATGTCTGTCTCCGCCCAGAAGCAGTCCGATAAACGATGCACGATGTCTTCGGTATGCCATGTCAGGCTCCTTTCATTACTGTTTGTTGATCTCGTCGATCTTATGCTTGATCGCCTCTTCGGCACGGTATACGACGTCGTACTCGCCGCGTTCCTTGTTGTTCAGAGGCGCGAAAAATTTTGCAAGTTGGGGATAGCACGCCTGAATGATACCTATGATTATACACAGCAGTCCTATCGCAAAGAACTGTTTGTGCTGCGCCGCAAGTCCGAACCAGAGCGGATAAAGCGCCAGCACAAAAAATTTCAGCGATCTTTTTATGTAGAACCACTGTCCTTTTTCGCCGCGTTCTTTGCGGTCATGCTTTTTCAATGTCGTTCTCCTCTTTTCTTTTATACGGGGTGCATGACGTTAAAGTCGTTGCGCACCCTTGCAAACGCCAAGCTTACAAGTATCACGTAGACGTACATGATAATGCGCGAGATTATCTCGACAGCGCCTACTCCTGCCTGAAGATCGCTCAGCGGCAGTATGCGGTAGAGCGCTTCGGTGAACACCGACAGCCCTGCGAAGAAGGCGTAGCGCGTCCATTTCTTTTGCAGCGCACCCAGAAGCGACGGGTCGTTCACCAGCTCGTGGCGGGCGACTATGTGCTTGAGCAGGCGGTATTCAACCCAGATCACGCAGGCTGCCAGCGACACGCCGAAGACTATCCCCAGCGGGTGGCGGAGCTTTTCGGGCAGTATCCCGAAGCGGAGCATGAGCGTCACCGCAAGCCCGCCCGCGGATATCCCCGCGATGGAGCAGACCGTGCCCCGAAAGGCCTTGAAGCCCTGCGACACGGAATCGGCTTCCGCCAGACCCACCAGCATAAACAGCGCGCCCACGAGCCGCACTCCGTAATTGAGCTCCCAGCCAAGATTGAAATTCATCGTGCAGAGCACGAATCCGACCGACAGAAAATTCAAAGGTCTGTCCCCCAGTCTGCAAGACCCCGTACCCTATTCGGGAACGGGGTCGCATTGATTTTAAGCTTGCGATTATTCCTCAGCAGCGCCGCCTTCGGTAGCGGTGATGCCCTGAGCCTCACCCTCAGCCTGAGCAGAAGCCTGCTCGGCTTCTCTCTGCTTCCTTGCCTCGATAAGAGTGTTCTTGATGGAAGCGAGCATTTCCTTTGTGAAGGGAAGGTTGTGACCCATAGGGTTGATAACAAAGCCCATGATGGTGTCAGCCGACTGCTCGGTAAGACCTGCGATGTCAGCGAACTTCATCTTAACGGTAGCGAAGCCCTGATCGTTGGGCATCTTCTTGAACTCCTCCTCATCGGTGAAAACGGGGAAGAAGGTCTGCTCCTTGTTGTTCTTGATGAGCATGAATCTTGCCTGAGCGGGTTTTTCCTCGGTCTGGAATCTGAGGTGGTTGTCAGCGTCCTGTACGAGTTTGGTCTCGGGGTCGGGCTTCTTGATGATAGCGGGAATAAAGAATGTGCTCCTGAGTGCTGCGTTTATTACTGCGCTCTGAGTCTGGTTGTTAAAATCCTCTCGCATCTTAGCGATAGCCTCGATCAGTGCCGAATTGTCAATTACTTCTGCCATTTTTTTCTCCTTTCGCGCGGTAGTCGGGAAATCTGCAAAGTCCTCACACGGACAAGCGTTTTACAAGCCCCGCACCGCGGCGTGTTGATTGATATAGTTTATTGTTTTGCGACCTTTGGCGTATACCGTTATTTCTGCCCGCCGCTTCTGGCAGCGAGCCGTCGGCAATGAGCGGGTAAGCCTTTGCCGATACTCTAGGACTGGGGGTCGTCCTCGAGATTTGTTTCGATAATAAACTTCGGACGCTTTTTGGTCTCAAGATATATCTTGCCGATGTACTCACCGATGACGCCTATCGCCAGCAGCTGTAAGCCGCCCAGCGCCCATACCGATACTACCGTAGTAGTCCAGCCCGCGACCGTCTTGCCCGCGAGGTGGATTATCAGGAAGTATACCAGCATGAGTAAAGACACAATGAATATCACTATGCCAAGCGTGGTGATGAGTCTTATCGGCTTGACAGACAGCGAGGTGATGCCCTCGACTGCCAGTGCCAGCATTTTTTTCAGCGGGTACTTGGACTCGCCCGCCTGACGCGCGGCTCTTTCGTAGGTCACGATGTCCGACTTGAATCCGACCATCGGCACCATTCCGCGCAGGAACAGATTTACCTCGTCAAATTCCGCCAGTGCCTCGACTGCGCGCTTGCTCATGAGTCGGTAATCTGCATGGTTGTAGGTTATTTCCACGCCCATAGCCTCGAGCAGCTTGTAGTAGCCCTCGGCAGTGAAGCGTTTGAATCCGGTATCGGTCTCTCTCGCCGAGCGAACACCGTAGACTATCTCGCAGCCCTCAGCACGCTTGTCAAGAAACCCGTCGATGGCGTTGATGTCGTCCTGAAGATCGGCGTCCATCGAAACTATGATGTCAGCGTGATCTTTAGCCGCCATAAGACCTGCCAACAGAGCGTTCTGGTGACCTCTGTTGCGTGAGAGCTTGACTCCCGTGAACAGCTCGCAGCTTCTGTGGAATCTTTCAATGAGGTTCCATGTCTTGTCCTTAGAACCGTCGTCCACGAACATCACCCTGCTTTCGGGTGTAACCCTGCCGTCAGCTATCAGCATATCCAGCTTTGCTATCAGTGCCCGCGCCGTAATAGGAAGCATCTCTTCCTCGTTATAGCACGGGATCACTATATACAGTGTCTCCATTTTATCAATTATTGCTCCTTTATCGTATCGGGAAATATCCCGAACAATTTTTTTGCATTGTTATTAGTAATATCAACAAGATGCTGCGCGGGGATACCGCTGAGGCTTTCCGCTTCGGCAGCGACGTAAGCTATCATCTCGCTGTAACAGCGCTTTCCGCGGAAAGGCGGCGGCGCCATGTAAGGACAGTCGGTCTCGAACAGAAGTCTGTCCGTCGGCACGACTCCGAAAGCGCGCTTGGCTTTCTTTGCATTCTTAAATGTCAGCGCTCCAGTAAACCCGATGTACAGACCGAGCTTCAGCAGCTGTTCAGCCGTTTCTGCCGACCCGCTGAAGCAGTGTACCACGCCCCGCGGCCGATGCTTTTCCATCAGCCCGACGAAGTCCTCGGTGGCGTCGCGGCAGTGCATTATAACAGGCAGATCCAGCTCGTGAGCGAGCTCCAGCTGAGCCTCAAACAGTTCGATCTGAGACGCCTTGTCGTAGCCCTCGTAGTGGTAATCCAGCCCGATCTCTCCGATGGCTCTGACCTTCGGGTGCTGTGCCAGCTTGCGCATTTTATCGATATAGTCTGTCGGCAGACCGTCGGCGTACTTTCCGTACTCCTTGTCGAGAGTCTCGGGGTGAAGTCCCACCGATGTAAAGTATCTGTCGTAGCGTTCTGCCATCCGCAGACCGTACTCTGCCGAATCGAGGTCGGTGCAGGCGTGCATAAGGCAGTCCACCGCCGAATCCCCGCTGAAAAGGTAGTCAAGAAGAGCATCTCTGTCGCTGTCAAATGCGGCATCGTCGTAATGGCAGTGGGAATCAAATATCCCGTTCAGGTCACATTCCACCGCCGACAATTCAACTGCTTCCACAAAAGCACCCCTTTTCACACTATACCTAAATATTATACCACATTTGAAGGCATTTGTAAAGACCTTGACGATAAAAATTCTGTGAAAAGCTTTGCTTGGGACGGCAAAAAAGCCTGCGGCAGAGCCGCAGGCTTGAATGTTATCGTATCTTCACCGAAAACTCCTCGCCGCAGGCGGGGCATTTGGTGTTGTGCTTGCCTTTTTTTCTGGGCAGGCGCAGAGTCTTTTTGCAGGCAGGACATTTTTTGTAGGCGAAGTTCACGGTATCGCGGGCGGGGCGCTGAGCCTTGACCTTGCGCTTTATCCCGAGTTTCTCGCCTGCGCGGAGCACTAACGAGTTCTCCTTATGTCGTGCGGGAATGTTTCTGGACAGCGACCTTATCACCGCAACGGCGAATATCACCAGCCCGATGATGTGCAGTATCCACGAATGAACAAAGATGTTCACGATGGTAAGCAGGATATACAGCCCTGTGAGCAGATAGAACAGTTCGTCGGCGCCGTAGCGTCCCTCCATCATGCGGATGAGTCTGTCTTTAAATGTCATTGGGCTTCCCCGCTTTCGTGCTGCGTCTTACTGCTGTCCCTGCTCCTTGGAGTAGTATTCCTCCTGACGGTCATAGACCTCCTGAACGCTGTAACGCTTAACAGCCTTGGCGTTCATCTTGATGTCCATAGCATCTATCCAGCCGTCGATGAGACCCTGGAACTCATCTTCCTTCATGTCGCTGATGAGAACGGCATGGTTTTCCTCTTTGTACTCGGGCTTGTCTGCGATATCCGCGGACATGAATACGTAGTAAGCGGTGTCGTCCTCGTAGAAAGTAGCCTCGCCCAGCTTTGCTTCCTTTACAGCTTTCAGACGGTTTGCATAAGCTTCGTCGTAGGTGTCGGAGTCGGGATTGATGCTGTATGTGTAGTCGGCGATGATCTCGTTGTCCTCTTCGGTAGCCTGAGTGATATCGCCAAGATCAACGTCGGTCTCACTGGTAAGATCCTCGACCTCTGTGGTCTCCTCGGAAGTCTCAGCGGGTTCTTCGGTCTCTGCAGGAGCTTCAGTCTCTGCGGGAGTTTCCTCGTCAGCGGAAGTATCGGTGGTATCCTCTTCGGGAGCTGCTACCTCTTCAGCCTCAGTCTCGGCTTCTGCCTCAGCCTCAGCCTGAGAAACGGTGTCCTCTACCTCAGCAAGGCTCTCATCGGTCTCAGCATCTGCCTTGGACTCTTCTGTGGTCTCTTCAGCCGAAGACTCGGTATCAGCTGCCGACTCCTCGCTGTCTGATGCGGCTTCGTCAGCCTCGATGGTTGCAGTATCATCCGACTCAGCTGCTTCCTCAGCTTCCTGCTCAGCCTTGTACTGCTTGATGAGCTCATCGAAGCCTTCAAAGTCTACCGACTTAGCCTGCTCGAGATAGCTCTGAGCCTTTTCCTTTAACTTCTCGTTCTCAGCCGCTGCATCTTCTTCGCTTTCAGCAAAGCTCTTGGAGAATGCGATCTGCTTGAATCTGATGAAGTTCTCGTTGAGGTAATTCTGGATATCATCATCGGTGACGGGGGTGATGCCGTCTTTCTCATAGTAGTAATCGAAGATAGCCTGTCTCTTGTAGGTCATCTCGGTCACCATCTTGAGAGATTCCTTGCTGATGCCCTCGCTCTCGTAGAAGCCCTTTGCCTGCTCCCAGGAGGAGTTTACCGAATCCTTGATCTCAGACTTCTGATCCTTGGTGAGCTTAAGATCCAGCTCGTCGAACTTTGCGTTGATAGCGGCGAACTCTTTGGTCTTCTTGATTGCCTCTTCCTTAACGTAGGTCTTGAAGCTCTTGCCGTCGATCTCCTGACTAAAAGCTTCCTTCGGGTCGGATATCTTCTGAGCGTAGTAGAGGGTATACATCTGGTTGGTCATTTCGGTGAGCAGGAAGTTGATATAAACGCCTGCGTTGATCTTCTCGCCCGAAACGGTCATAGAGTAATCCGTCTGCGAGCAGCCTGCCAGCATAGACGCCGCCAGCACTGCCGCACAAAGTGCTGCTGCTGCTCTCTTCATAAGTCCTTTTTTCATATCTGAATTTTTCCTTTCATGGTATCCTTGAAATAAAATGCTAAAGTATATAAATATATAACAAGCCAAATTATAGTATAACAAAAAACCGCCGCAAAGTCAACCCCTGCGGCGGATATACGCATTATTTTCAGCAAATTATCACTTTTCGCTGCTGCCGAGCGTGAAGAAATCGTCGTTTTTGTTCTCGCCGTAGGTCGAAAGGTACACTCTGTCGAAGGTGACGGAGCTCTTGGGACGCAGGTCGCTGTCGCCGCTGCCGTCGGAATTCGAGGGCTTTACAACTTCGGCGGAGATCAGCTTTTCGTAAGCGTCGAAACCGTCGTAGACCTGAGCGAATATCGTGTACTGCTGCGAGAAGTTGGGCACGCCGCCCTTTTCTGCGAAAGCGCTGTTGAGCTGCTTGTTGTCGCTGGCCTCGTCCATCTCGGCTATCGTCTTTTCATCGAAGTTGATGCTGCCGATGAAAAGGCACCTGCTCCCCGCCTTTATCTGCGAGTTGAGCAGCGACTGGCGGTTGCCGTAGGCGGCGATGGCGCCGTAGAAAGGCCACAGGTCTTTTGACTTTTCGGCGGGCTTTTCTTGGGTATCGGTATCGCTGTTGTCGGTGCCGTCGGAGGTCTTGGCTCCTCCCATGAAGTATACCCCGTCCTGCACGGCAAAGACGTGGCTGCCGTCGTAGTAGCCCGTGGACACCAGATTCGTAAAGTAGCTGTAATACTCGGGAGTCTGCTCGGGGAACAGCACCGCCTTGAAGGTGCCTTCGCTTGTCTCGTAGACCACGACGGGGGTGTCATCGGCAGGCAGGTCGTACTGTATCAGCTCGGCGGAGGAGTAGTCGATCTTGTTCTGC
>CAMVIL010000020.1 GCA_947167535.1 uncultured Ruminococcus sp.
AGAGCACTGCCGCCATCAGCATGAAAGTGATGAATATGGGGATGGTCTTACATTTTACAAGGTAAGCTATCTTCATGCAGAGCCATCTGAAGAAGCCCGCCTTAGCCATTCCCTCCACCATGAGCATCATGCCTGCGATGAAGACGATGGTCGCCCAGTTGATACCCGAGCTCTCGCTTTCCTCCACCTGATACCAGAAGCTTTTGGTGAAAAACTGCTTAACAGCCAGCGTGTTTAGTATGGCGGTGCCGTCTCTCATGCAGATGCCGAACACGACCAGAAGCGTAAGAGCACCGCTGCCGAGCGTAACATAGTGCCTTTCAATTTTGTCGAGAACTATCATGACGAACATCCCGACAAATATGATAACAGCAAATATCTGTGCTACTATCATTGATATACCTCCCGTTTTGCGGTCGATACCGCGTTGTTTTAGTATTCATGCGTTTTTGCGCACAAATACTATTATAACACTTTTTTGAGGAGAAGTCAATGTAATATTTTTGACTTCGCGTACACCTCGGGTTCTAAAAATTCACCGTCTTTTTACATTTTCACCGTTTTGGTATGCTATAATAATTAAGTACGTTGTTATCAATATCGAAAGGAAAGTTGAAAATGAGCGAAAAGAATCATTACGAAGGCATGGCGCTTGCTACAAGAGCGGTACACGTCGGCGGCGAATCCGACCCCGCAACGGGCGCTATCGAACCCGCTATCTACATGGCGAACAGCTTCGCCCTGCCCTACGACCCCTCCACCATGAACTGGTCTGCGTCGGAAGCGAACATCTACACCCGCAACGGCGGCGTCAATCAGGGCAAGCTTGAGCACAAGCTCTGCGATATGCACGGCTCCGAGGACTGTGTAGTTCTCGCCAGCGGCGTGGCGGCACTGTCGGCGCTCTTCTTCTCCCAGCTGAAAAAGGGCGACCACGTTATCTTCTCCACCGTCACCTACATCGCCACCTACCGCATCTTCAACGAGCTGTGGAACGACAAGTGGGGCATCGAGACTGACATCGTTGACTGCACCGACCTCGAGAAGGTCAAGGCGGCCATCAAGCCCAACACCAAGTTGATACACTTCGAGACCCCCGGAAACCCCACCCTCTGCATCTGCGACATCGAGGGCATCGTCAAGCTGGCGCACGAGAGGAAAATACTCGTTTCGGTGGACAACACCTTCTCCTCGCCCTACAACACCCGCCCCTTTGAGTTCGGGGTAGACTTTGTGGTAGAGAGCCTGACCAAGTACATAAACGGCCACGGCGACTCCATGGGCGGCGCGGTATTCGGTCCCAAGGCCGAGATGGACAAGGTGCGCTATCAGGCGCAGGTAAACATCGGCGGCGTCATCAGCCCCTTCAACGCGTGGCTGATACAGCGCGGAAGCCAGACCTTCCCGCTGAGAATGCAGGTACACAATGACAACGCCATGGCGGTAGCCGAGTGGCTGGAGCGTCAGCCCTGTGTAAGCTTCGTGGCGTATCCCGGACTGCCCAGCTTCAAGGACCACGAGCTCGCGAAGAAGCAGATGAAGCGCGGCTTCGGCGGCGTGCTGTCCTTCGGACTCAAGGGCGAGCACGACCTCTACAACAGAGTAGTCACCCATCTGAAGGTATTCACCTCTGCGGTGTCCCTCGGCAATGCGGAGAGCCTTATCGTATTCCTCGGCGAGGACGACGAGAGAATGTACCTCTATCCCGAGGAGTTCCACGGCGGATTCTACCGTGTGGCAATCGGCATCGAGGACAAGAACGACCTCATCAACGACCTGAGACAGGCGTTCAGGGCTGAGGGTCTGGAAACTGTGGACTGATATTTACGCATAAAAATTGCCCGATACTTTTGCGGTATCGGGCTTTTTGTTATTTAAGAGCGTCTCCCAACGTCTTCGCCATATAATCCAGCTTCTCGTCGGTCATTCCGGGGTATACGCCTACCCAGAATGTGTTCGCCATGATGCTGTCGGTGACGGTGAGACCGCCCGAGATGCGGTAGGCGTCGGTGCCGCGAATCTGGTCGAAGCAGGGGTGCTTCGTCAGGTTTCCGCTGAACAGCAGGCGGGTCTGTATGCCGTGGGACTCAAGATATCTCGTCACAGTCGTGCGGTCTGCGCCGCTCTCGGGACGTACCGTTATGAGGAATCCGAACCATGACGGACGGCTTCCCTCAACGGGCTCGGGGAGTATCAGCTTGTCGGAGTACTGCTCCAGCCTGCTGCGCAGGTACTCCCAGTTGTGGCGGCGCTTCTCGATGAAAGAGGGGAACTTCTTTAACTGCTCGCAGCCGATAGCCGCCTGCATATCCGTGACCTTCAGATTATAGCCCAGATGGCTGTAAACGTACTTGTGGTCGTAGCCGAAGGGAAGCTCGCCGTGCTGACCGTCGAAGCGGTGTCCGCAGACGCCGTCGTGTCCCGAGGGGCAGACGCAGTCGCGTCCCCAGTCGCGGTAGGAGAGCACCAGCTTGTCGAGCAGGGGATTGTTGGTGTAGACACAGCCGCCCTCGCCCATGGTGATGTGGTGGGGCGGGTAGAAACTGCTGGTGCCGATGTCGCCCCATGTGCCGGTGAAGCGGGTCTCGCCGTCTATCGTGTACTGCGAGCCCAGGGCGTCGCAGTTGTCCTCTACGAGCCACAGGTCATGCTTGTCACAGAACTCGCGGACTGCCTTGATGTCAAAGGGGTTGCCCATTGTGTGGGCTATCATGACCGCCTTGGTCTTGTCGGAGAGCGCCGCTTCAAGCTTTGTGACGTCGATGTTGTACTGGGGGATAGTCACGTCCACGAATACGGGTACCGCACCGTACTGCATGATGGGCGCTACCGTCGTCGGGAAGCCGCAGGCTACCGTGATGACCTCGTCGCCCCGCTTTATCTGCCGTTCACCCAGCTCGGGAGCGGTCAGCACCATGAAGGCGATGAGGTTCGCCGAGGAGCCGCTGTTGACCAGCCTCGCATACTTCACGCCTATCCACTCTGCGAACTGCTTCTCGAACTGCTTGGAGAATCTGCCTGTGGTCAGCCAGAAATCAAGCATGGCGTCGGTTAGGGCGCACATCTCCTTTTCGTCGAACACTCTCGAGGCGTAGGGCAGGTAGTCGCCCTCCTTAAAGCTGTCGGGGCGCTGTTTGAAGTCGCGGTAATACTCCGCCACCAGCGATTTTATCTGCTCTCTTGCCTGCTCCTCGTTCTTCCATTCAGCCATTGTTCATCAACTCCAGAAATTCATTTATCTGCCTGTCGGTGATATCCCTGATATCCCCGCCGCCTGCGTAGACCTTGCTCCACTCAACGGTCCTGGCTATCGCCTGCTCTATCGTCCAGACAGGCTTCCAGCCCAGCACCGCGCGTATCTTCGAGCAATCAAGCTTTAAGAACTTCGCCTCGTGAGGGCCGTCGTTGCCGATGACGGTCTTAGAAGCGCCCTCGCCCCACTCGCTGACGAAGATGTCCGTCAGGCGGTCGATGGTGGCGCAGTCGGTGTCGTCGGGGCCTATGTTGTAGCAACCCGCGAGGGTCTTGTTCTCATACTGCATCTGCGCCAGCATAAGGTAGGCGCAGACCGGCTCCAGCACGTGCTGGAAGGGTCTCACCGAATGGGGACTGCGTATGGTCACCGCCTGATTTTTCATTGCGGCGCGGACGCAGTCGGGGATTATCCTGTCCTCGGCGAAGTCTCCGCCGCCGATAACGTTGCCTGCCCGCATCGCCGACACCGCGATATCCCTCTCGGAGAAATAGCTGTCGATGTAGCTCTGTGTCACCAGTTCGGAGCAGGACTTTGAGTTGGAGTAGGGGTCGTAGCCGCCCAGCGGGTCGCTCTCGCGGTAGCCGTACCACCACTCGTTGTTCTTGTATACCTTGTCGGTAGTGATGTTCACCACCGACTTCACGCTGTCGGAGAGCCGCACGCATTCCAGAATGTTCACGGTGCCCATGACGTTGGTGCGATAGGTGTAGACAGGCTCGCGGTAGCCGCGCCTTACCAGCGGCTGTGCTGCGAGGTGGAGCACTATCTCGGGCTTTGCGGCGTCAAACGCCTTCTTCAGAGCGTCGAGGTCGGCGATGTCGCCCGTGACGCTCGTCATGCCCGAACCGATGTCCGCCAGCTCAAAGAGGGAAGGGTCGGTGGGCGGCTCGAGGGAGTAACCCGTCACCTCAGCCCCCGCGTTGATAAGCAGCCGGCAGAGCCAGGAGCCCTTGAAGCCTGTGTGCCCCGTGACGAAGACCCGTCTGCCCTTGTAAAACGAAAGATCGAGCATTGTCATCAGTCCTCCCACTTTTTCCAGGGCGCGTTGCCCGAAGCCAGAAGCTTCTGGAGTATCTCATACTCGCGGATGTTGTCCATGCACTGCCAGAATCCCTTGTGCATAAAGGACATCAGCTGACCCTCTTCGGCGAGCCTTACGAGGGGCTGCTGCTCGAAAACGGTGTCGTCGCCCTCTATGTAATCGAATATCTCGGGCTGGAGCACCATATATCCCGCGTTGATGGGAGCGCCGTCGCTGACGTTCTTCTCGCGGAAGGACTTTACGGCGTTGTCGCCGCCGATGTTGATGATGCCTTTCTGCTGCTGCTGAATAACGGCGGTGAGGGTAGCCAGCTTTCCGTGGCTCTTGTGGAACTCATAGAGCTCCCTGATGTTGACGTCGCAGACGCCGTCGCCGTAGGTGAGCATAAAGGGATTGTTCCCGATGAAGGGCTGTATGCGCTTTACCCGCCCGCCGGTCATGGTGTCAAGACCCGTATCTATAACGGTGACACGCCACGGCTCGCAGCGCTGGTCGTGGATTATGACCTCTTCCTTGCCGCTCGTGAAGTCAAAGGTCATGTCGCTCTTGTGCAGGAAATAATCCGAGAACCATTTCTTTATCATGTGCTGCTTGTAGCCCGCGCAGATGATAAAATCATTGAAACCGTAGTAGGAGTATTCCTTCATGATATGCCAGAGTATCGGATATCCGCCCAGCTCTATCATGGGCTTGGGCTTATAGACCGTCTCTTCCGAAAAGCGTGTGCCGTAGCCGCCTGCTAAAAGTACGACCTTCATAATGGTGCACCTCTTTCTGTAATGTTAGTTCTTTTTTCTCCTGGTAAGAAGCCCAGCGGCAATGAATATCACAAGTCCTGCCGCCGAAATGATAATGCCTTCCTTGAGCCAGGGAGTGAAGTATCTGAATTCAACATGATGTGTTCCCTCGTCCAGCATTACGCCGAGGAACAGATTGTTCACGTTGAGAAGTTCGCGCTTCTCGCCGTCTACGTAAACGCTCCAGCCCTCGTTGTTGAGGTAGTTGACCGACAGGAGCTTCTGTCCCGTCACAGTGATGTCTCCCTCAAGGGAAGAACCGCCGCGCTCTATGTTAGTGAGCGTCTCGGCAGTGCGTGCCTTGTATGCCTCGTCGAACCACTCGCGGGGTATGGCATAAATCTTAAAGCTGTCGTATTTAAAGGGAGTGACGAATCTCATCTCGTTGATATCGTGATCCTTGTAGCCCAGAGCGATGCAGTAGTGATCCATCGTGGTCTTCCACGACCAGTCGGAGTATTCGTTTGTGCCGGCGAAACTGAAGTAGGAGCCGTCGTCGAAAAGCACGTACGGCGATTCATATTTTATCATCGCCATATTTCTTACCATAACGCCCTCGAAGCTTATGTAAAGGAATTTGTCGGAGATGTCATCGTTCAGGTGAACGATATTCTCAAGATATTCGATATCCATCGTGTTCGTGTCGTAATCCTTCGTTTCAAGGTCATAGGATACCTCGCACAAAGCGTCTCTGTCAGCAAGATCGTTCCTTGTCTCGCCGTCGTAGCCTTCGAGGTAAGCGCTCTCCATCATGGCGTGGGGCAGATACGCTCTGCTCAGCCCTTCATAATCGCTGTTGCTGATGTAGGAATCGTAGGTGACTCCGGTAGGGAAGGCGGTGGAGTTTCTGTAAATGTCGTGAGTGAAGCCCTCCACATCTGCCTGTATATGATCGCAGGCTCCGTAGGGAGCTTTTATGTCGTTGTTGGTGAAGAAATAATCAACGCCGAACAGCGAGTAAAGCGGGTCTACCATACTCATGCTGTTGATATTTACTATTGAAGTGAATCCATTGCTGTTCATACCTATCCGGTCATAGAATCCGATAAGATCTTCGTCCATCATGTTGTTGAAGGTCTTGACGGTAGGTACACCAAAGAAGAGAGAATCGTTGTTGTTGCCGTTGTTAAAGCGGGGACTTGTCGTGAAGGGGATACCGTCTCCGAGATAACTGCCTTTTTTAAGGTATTTTTCGTATTCCTCAAAGGTCATAGGTTCATAGTGCAAAGGGAGAGCAGAGTCTAAGTCTTCTATTCTGCCGGTCCTGTCGGGATCCGTCTCGATCTGGGAAACGGTATCGTAGATCGGGTCGGACAGAAGATCTCCGAAAAACATATTCGGCACCTTCTTATGCGCCTGAGTCATTGCCGAGACTGCAAATACGGCCGCCATCACCAGAGTAAGGATCCTTGAAAGCGACTTGTGCTTGTAGATGACCAGTGCAGAAATGCCGATGATCATACCGGGGAAGAGGCACTCCCAGCCCATCTTGAAGCCGAAGATAAGAGCGATGCTGAATAGTATGAGCGGTACGAAAATGAGTATCAGGAGAAGCGCCACGATAAAGCGCTTGCTGCCGTCCTTGTTTGCCTTCATCCAGCCGATGGCCTTCAGTATCTTGCCTGTCAGGAAGTCCACGATCTTTCCCGCACGCTTGCTGAAGAAAGGTATGCTGACGAGGATGATCATTACCGAAGCGAATATCGTAGCCACGTATTCGTACTCGATATCCATGATGATCGTAAATACGATAGCCGTGAAGGAGAAGAGACAGAGGCTGGTCTTGTCAAGCTTGTCCAGCTTTTCGAGACCCGACACCGCCAGATAGCAGATAAGCATGGCGGGGATAAAGCCCCAGCGCACCTGTTCGTACATGAATCCGTTGACGGCGTATGACACGATAGGCATAGCTACCAGCAGCATAGTCACGATCATGTAGACCTTTTTCTCGATCTTTTCACGGATATCCATAAGGGTTATCATGGCGCAGGGCAGGATAAAGCTGAATACGCCGAACTTTGTGAGCTTTATGAACAAAGACCCGAGACGTCCGATACCGGGGATAGACAAGAGGAGCACTCTTCCAAGCGTCATGTTTGTTTCGGTGCCTGCGCGGTTGCTGTTCAGGATCGAATAGAGGACCGGCATAAAAGTGATACCGCAGAGCAAAACTCCCAGAAGGATAGGTCCGCAGCAGAGGAGAAAGTCTTTGAGAAGCTCCTTGAAGAAGTGCTCCTTCTTTAAAAACAGCACTCTGAAGAAGGCAAATACCGCAAGAAAAGGCAGCGTATATAATAGGAACGTAAAGCTGCAGAAGCCCGCGAAGAATACGCTGAAGGTGAGCAGCTTCCAGCCTGTCCTGTTGAGGACTCTGTCAAGTCCCACCACCATCAGCGGGAATGCGATCATCATATAACAGAACTGGGGATGTCCGTGGTCCCAGAAAATATAGTGTCCGCAGAAGCTGTATCCCGCAGCAAAGAATCCGCTTATCAGAAGATCGCGGTTGAAGTATTTGCAAAGATATATAAATGAAAAACCGGTTAAGTAAAGCAATATTATCTGAGTGACGGTATAGAATGCGGGAAGCGCGCTTTCGGGTAAAAAAATGCAGAGCGCATATAGAGGAAAACAAGGAAGCAGGCTGTAAAAGGATAAGATGTTATCCGAACCGAAGCTGGCGTTGTAATTTATCAGCGGAAGCTGCGGAGAACCTTTTTTCACGCTTGCGCAGAATTCAAGGAGCGACCTGCGGAAGTTCACCAGATGCGGATAGTACATACTGTTTCCGTCTCCCGCAATAAGTATCCCGCTCTTTTTAATGTCGGGGATAAACAATACTGCTCCGATCGCAAGGAATAAAACGGTATAGATAACATAGGAGGAGAGCAGCTCTTTGCGGGGAGTCTTTCTCAGGCTCTTGCCTATGCCTTCAAGTTTTGCGTCAATGTTTTCTAAGATGTTCATATACTAGCCTTCTTTTTTGTAGGATTTCGTCATCTTCTTATAGTATAGCACAAAAAATCAGAATTGTAAAGTGAAAATAATTCAGCATTGGGAATTGGTTCACAGCTGTGCGAGCTGGCGCTCGATGTCTGCTTTGCAGGCGAGGCTGTCGGAGAAAGCGGTCGCTCCCCCCGAGGCGGTGCCGAGCTTTAAGGCGTACTCGCAGCCTCTGCCCGAGAGCATTCCCGCCACGAATCCTGCCACCATCGAGTCGCCCGCCCCCACCGAGTTGCGGACGGTGCCGGAGCACACGCCGAGTCGGTATGTATTTCCCTCTTCGTCGAGGAGCAGAGAGCCGTCCCCCGCCATGGAGACCAGCACGTTGCGAGCCCCCAGTGAGCGGAGCCTGTCGGCGTAGGCGGCGATGTCCTCGTCGGTCTTAAGCTCGGTGCCGAACATCTCACCCAGCTCGAAATTGTTGGGCTTTACGAGAAAGGGGCGGTACTTCAGCGTGTCCAGCAGGAGCTTGCCTGTGGCGTCAACTATCGTCCTTACGTCCCTGCCCTCGAGACGGGCGAGTATCTGACTGTATACGTCCGACGGCAGTGACGAGGGTATGCTCCCCGCCAGCACGAGGGTGTCGCCGTCTGTCAGGGCGTCCAGCTTCTCAAAGAGCTTGTCCAGAGCGGCGCTGTCTATCTCGGGTCCCTGACCGTTGAGCTCCGTTTCCTCTGCGGATTTTATCTTGACGTTTATCCGCGAGTTGCCTTTTTCAAGGCGCACAAAATCGGTGTCGAGACCCATGCCGGCAAGACCCTTTTCTATCGCCTCGCCGGTAAAGCCCGCCGTGAAGCCCAGCGCTTTCGACGGAACGCCCAGCTCACGGAGCACCAGCGACACGTTGATTCCCTTGCCGCCGAAGTACATCTGCTCTCCGCAGGAGCGGTTGACCTGACCCAGCGCCATGCTGTCGGTGCGGACTACGTAATCTATCGCGGGATTAAATGTGACTGTGTATACCATATTAATAGCTCCTTATTCGGGTATTATGCCTGTGACGACAGCCCTGCCGTCCTCGACGCGAAACTTCACCTCATACCCCGCGTAGGGAAAGCCGTAGACCCGCTCGGGGTCGTCCTGATATGCGGGGCGGGGGTCTTCTGCGAGGAGCGCTCTGAGCGCCGCAAGCTTGTCGTCGGGAAGTATCCCCGCAAGGCTGTCGGGGATATCCACTTTGACCTGCCGCTTCTTTCGGGTGTCGGTAAAGCCCCCCGAGGCTTCCGGCTTGCAGTCGGCGAGGGGCAGGTAGGGCTTGATGTCGAAGATCGGCGTGCCGTCCATAAGGTCAGCGCCCGCTACCCGCAGGACGGTGCCTTTGTCGCGGGTGTGCTCCACGCCTTTGAGCCTCACGCAGGACAGCCCCCTGCTGTTGGGACGAAAGGGCGACCGTGTCGCGAACACTCCCACCCGTTCGTTGCCGCCCAGCCTCGGCGGCCGGACAGTGGGCGACCATTCCCCCGCGTTCTCCGAGAACTGCCATATCAGCCACAGGTGCGACCACTCTTCTATCCCGCGGAGCGCTTCCGCCGCGCGGTACTCCGGCTCGAATACTATCAGACCCTCCAGCTCCTCCACCAGCCCGCTCTGCCGCGGTATGCCGAACTTTGAGGTGAGGTCTGTGCGTATCCGCGCTATCACTTTTATCTCAAATGCATTGTCACTCATGTCCGAATCTCTCCATTACCGCCAGCGCCACGCGTATGCCGTCCACCGCCGCAGAGGTGATTCCTCCCGCGTAGCCCGCGCCCTCTCCGCAGGGGTAGAGGTTGTCGGCGCTGACCGAAGTCAGGCTGTCGCTGCGGGGCATACGTATCGGCGAGCTGGTGCGGGTCTCGGGTGCGGTGAGCAGGGCGCCCTTGTCGCCGAAACAGCTCAGCTTCTTCGAGAACGCCCGCAGACCCTCTTCCAGCGTGTCGGTGACGAACTCGGGGAACAGCTTCCTCAGCTCGTAAGCCTCGACTCCCCGCTGGTAGGTGGGCTTCACCGACGCGTTTTTCAGCGTAGGCTTGCCGCTTAAGAATCCCCCCACCGTGGTCGCGGGGGCGATGTAGTCGTGAGCCGCACTGTAAGCCGCCCGCGCTATCTGCGC
>CAMVIL010000021.1 GCA_947167535.1 uncultured Ruminococcus sp.
TTCCCTACACGACGCTCTTCCGATCTCAAGGAGATAAACGAGGCTTACGAAGTGCTCTCGGACGCGGATAAGAAGGCTAAGTACGACCGCTTCGGCTTTGCCGGCGTTGACCCCACCTACGGTGCGGGCGCAGGCGGCGCGGGCTTTGACGGCTTCGGCGGTTTCGGAGGCTTCGGCGGCGTGGACGATATCCTGAACGCATTCTTCGGCGGCGGCGGGACCCGCAGGGCAGACCCCAACGCTCCCAGACGCGGCGAGGATATCGAGATGTACAACACCCTCAATTTCATGGAAGCCTGCAAGGGCTGCCAGCGTACGCTAAAGGACACCCGCATGGAGCGCTGTAACGAATGTAACGGTTCCGGCGCTGCAAAGGGAAGCTCCAAAAAGACCTGCCCCGACTGTAAGGGCTCGGGTACCGTCCGCATCCAGCAGAACACTCCTTTCGGCAGCTTCGCTCAGACTGCACGCTGTCAGCGCTGCGGCGGCAGAGGTCAGGTAATTGAGAATCCCTGTCCCACCTGTTCGGGACGCGGCAGAGTCCGCAAGACCACCTCGAGGACACTTAATATCCCCGCAGGCGTTTACGACGGCGCACAGCTGCAGATACGCGGCGAGGGCAGCCACGGTCTCAACGGAGGACCCGCAGGCGATCTGTTCCTGAACGTCAGAGTCAAGTCCGACCCCATCTTCGAGCGCCGCAATACATACGACATCTGGACAGAGCTGCCGCTGACCTACGCTCAGGCTACGTTGGGCGCAAAGGTAAGCGTGCCCACTATTGACGGCAAGGTAAGCTTCGATATCCCCGAGGGCACTCAGCCGGGCACCGAGTTCCGTCTGCGCGGCAAGGGCGTCAAGAAGGGCAACCGCGACGACTACGGCGACTGCTACTTCAAGGTCACCATCGAGATCCCCAAGGGACTCAACAAGCACCAGAAGGATCTGCTCCAGAACTTCGAGGATTCCCTTGACGAGAAGAACTACAAAAAGCGCTCAAGCTTCTTTGACAAACTTAAGGAAAAGTTTAAATAATACAAAAAAACGGACAGTTTCGGCTGTCCGTTTTCTCTTTATATCTGTACGTAAAACCGTACACTTACTGTTCCAGCTTCTTGAGGAACGCTCTCGTTCTGTCGTTTGAAGGGTTGTCGATAACGTCCTCGGGCTTGCCCTGCTCGACGATCACGCCGCCGTCCATGAACACAACATGGTCGGAGACAGAGCGTGCGAAGTCGATCTCGTGGGTGACGATCAGCATCGTCATTTTCTCGGCGGCAAGCTCCTTCAAGACCTTGAGTATCTCGGCTGTGAGCTCGGGGTCGAGGGCGGAGGTCGGCTCGTCGAAGAAGAGCATTTTCGGCTTCATGGCAAGAGCTCTCGCGATGGCGACGCGCTGCTGCTGACCGCCCGACAGCTGGTAGGGGTAGTAATCGCCCTTGTCGGCGAGTCCCATCTTTTTCAGCAGGCTCTCGGCTTCCGCCATGACCTCCTCCTTGTTTCGCTTCATAACGTGTATCGGCGCGTCGGTGATGTTTTTCAGCACCGAGTAGTGCGGGAAGAGATTGAAGTTCTGGAAAACAAGGCTGAAATAGCTCTTGATCTCTTTCAGCTCCGCCTTGTCTGCGTACTCGGGCTTGCCGTCCTTTTCGGAGAATCCCGTCTTTCCGCAGTAAACTATGCTTCCGCCGTCGGCAGTTTCAAGCATGGAGATGCAGCGCAGCAGGGTAGACTTGCCCGAGCCCGAAGGTCCCAGTATCGACACCACCTGACCCTCGCCGACGTTCATGCTTATGTCTTTGAGTACCTGAAGGTCGCCGAAGCTTTTTCTCAGATTTTTTACTTCAAGAAGTTCCATGTTCGATCCGCCCCCTTATCTGAAATAGCTGAGCTTCTTTTCGATGCGCTCCATGATGAACGCTACGATGAAGTTGAATACATAGTAGAACACGCCCGCGATGAACAGCGGCATGATGGTCGCTTCGGACGCCGCCACCTGCTTTGCAAGAGTGAACATCTCGGTGTAGGAGATCGCGAAGGCGAGGGAAGTGTCCTTGACCAGCGTGATGACCTCGTTTGCGATGGCGGGGATTATGTTCTTTATCATCTGCGGGAATACGATCTTGAAGAACTGCTGGCTCTTTGAGTAGCCGAGTATCTGGCAGGCTTCGTACTGTCCCTGCGGCACTGCCTGTATTCCGGAGCGGTAGATCTCCGCAAAGTACGCCGCGTAGTTGAGGGTGAATCCGATTATGACTGCGTAGAATCGGTAGCTCGCCGATGTGCTGACTCCGAACAGGAAGTTGGGTCCGAAGAACACCACCAGCAGCTGAAGCATCAGCGGAGTTCAGCGGACGATGGAGATGTAAAGCTTCACCAGTGCGCTCAGCGGTTTGAACTTTGACATCCTGCCGAAAGCCACCAGCAGTCCCAGCGGAAGCGAGAAGATAAGCGTCAGCAGGAAGATAGCCAGCGAAGCTCCCACGCCCTTGACAAGACGTCCGCAGATGTTCATGAGCTTGTCGCCGAAGGAGACGTTCTCGGTCTTGCCGCTGTCAGCCACGACGTCGTCGGCGCTGAGGCAGACGCTGTCCGAAAGCCCCCACTCGTCGGCTATGCTCGCGAAGGTGCCGTCGTTCAGCATCTCGATGAGCGTTTCCTGAACTTCGTCTCTCAGCTGGGTGTTGCCGCGCAGGAAGCCCACGCCGTATTCCTCGGATGAGATGCGCTCGTCCAGCATGATGAAATCGCTGCCGCGGGCTTCTATCTCGTAGTTGGCGACGCCGATGTCCATGCAGATAGCGTCCACCGCGCCGCTTTGCAGATTGAGGAAAGCGCTGTTGTAGTCGCCGACCTGCTGCAATTCCTTGAAGCTCTCGGCGAGGGCGCGGTTTTCATCGGTGGCGTCGTCGCCCTCGAAGGCAGCCAGCGCCGAGCTGTCGGTCTGCACCGCCACAGTCTTTCCCGCAAGCTCAGAAAGCTCGGAGATGCCCGAGTCCTTGCGGACTATGGCTACCTGCGAGTCCACGTAAGGGGTGCTCCAGGTGTAGTCGTTCTCGCGGCCGTTGATGGTAAAGCCGTTCCAGATGCAGTCGATGGCGCCTGTTTTAAGCTCCATGTCCTTTGAGTTCCAGTCGATGGGCTGCTTTTTCAGCTCCCAGCCTCGCCGTTTGCAGACCTCTTCCGCAAGGGAGAGGTCGAAGCCGACGTACTCGCCGTTCTCGTCCTGATAGCCGTAAGGCGGGAACTCCGCATCGAAGCCGACGGCAAATGTAGTGCGACCGTCGTCTTCTGATTTCGCACTGCAGGCGGTAAGCATGGTGACAGCCGTAACAGCCGCAAGCCCCGCCGCCGCGATGCGTTTGAAGATATTTTTCATATTCTTTGCTCCTTGTGAGATTTGCGGTCAAAAACGCCGCATATTAAGGCAACACCGCACAACTACCGGCTAACGCCTTTGCACGCCATCTGCTTGCATAAATTTCGTCATAGCAACCAAAAACTCCTAGGAAAGCGCCGGCTTGCCGTCGTCGTTTTTAGTCACTCTGACAAAATTTCTGCTAGCGCAAAGCATAGCTTTGTGTGGCAATATGACGCACAATAGTTGTGCGGTATTACCTTTAGTATACCATATCCCGACGTTCAAGTCAAGTGACTATTCGTCATTTTTTGAATTTCGGTGAAATATTACTTTATTGACACCGGGGATTATTTGTGATATAATTGGCTTGAACTCCAACGTTTTTTCACTTACTCTTAATTGTAAAGGAACTCAACAGATGAACAAATTTGTAAGAAAATTTCTGCTCAGAATGCTTATCGAAGCGGCGCCCTTCGCCGTTATCGGGACGATACTCGTTCAGATGGCTTTCGACAGTCTTGAGATAACCCACGATTACTCCGCCGCACCATTTATTTTCGCGCTGCCTCTCATAATGGCTGCGGTGGTGACTACGCTCACCATATTCTTAGCGGTGCATAATACCAACCTGCTCAGACGCTATGAGTTTTCGCTGGGCAAAAACCGCGAGCGCATTTTCTATGCTCTGCTGGCGATACTATTTATTCTTATCGCCGCCGGGGATCTTGCTTTTTTACTGTACAAATTTTTACCCTTTATCGATGCGAAGCTGGTCTATGCCGTCAGGGACGCTCAGATTCGCAACGAGACTCCCGAGGTCGAGGCACAGATGATCGAGGATCTTATACATCACGGAACTGTCTACCGCAGGCTGACCTTTGTGTCTGCGGGGATCACGCTCCTGCTGCAGTCGGCGGCGTATTTCCTCAGCGCACGTAAGCTTGTTGCCATCTACCGCGACCCGCCAGATTACTGGAGCGGAAAAAAGAAGGGTCAGAAGGTTCGCCGCTGACCCGAGTTGAAAGGAGCGACCCCGCATGAAACGCGACGAGATAGAATTCACCCCGCCGATGGTAGACCTGCTCTATCCCGATGAGGAGAGCTTCAAGCGGATGAAAAAGCGCCGCGCACAGCTCGACCTGCTGCCCGACAGCTATGTCGCCAATCTTGAGATCGAGCGCCTCGCCGAGATGATCTGCCCGCGGTCGCAGTACCGCGCAGTCAATCTGCTCCGCCAGCTCTGTGACGACGAGCGGATCATAAACTACCGCTGCGATATCCTCGAGGACTTCATGCGCGACCCGCGGCTCGCCGTCACAATCAAGCGCATGATCGAGATAATGACGCAGAACGACCGCCGCAGTATGTACAAGCTCTCTGAGCCCGATACCTTCACTCAGCTGGACGACGCGATACAGGCGTTTGTCGGCTTCATCGAATGCATGGAGCTGATGCACGATTACTACGAGAAGAACTCGTCGAAGCTTCACTCCGAGGGCGTCAGGAAGCTGTTCGGCTGGTTCGAGGAGCGCTATAACGACAAGCATTTCAAGAAGCTCAAAACCGAGATAGCCGAGCTGCGGGAGAAGCTCTCCAACGGTATCCGCGCCGTGACGATAGCTATAAATCTGGACGAACGGCTGGTGCCTGTTTCGGCGGGGATACTTGATTTTCACGCCCTTCGAGCTGAAACCCTCGCTGCTGGACAGGATAATCTATCACGGCGCCAAGTTCCCGACCAACGTGGTCAAGAGCCTGAAGCACAAGTACACCGAGAACGAGTTCGGCGAGGACGCGCTTGTCAATACCGCCGACGAACAGCTTTTCAACGAGCTGTCCTACCTCACCGAAGCTTACGTCGAGTCCGTCGACACGGCGCTCAAGGAGTACGAGAAGATCGGTTTAGAAGAAATGTTCGCACTCAGCTATCAGCTGGAGTTCTACATCGGCGCGGTCAGCCTTATCGATCTCTGCCGCAGTCTGGGGCTGGAGATGTGCCGTCCGAAGATACTTCCCGCATCGGAGCGCAGAATGACGGTCAGGGGCGTGTTCGACCCCATCTATTTCAACGAGAGCCGCATCTGGAACGTAAAGCATTCCGACAAAAAGCAGGTGGTGACCAACGACATCAGCTTTGACGACGACGGCAGGTTCTTTATCCTGACAGGTGCCAACAACGGCGGAAAGACCACCTTCCTGAGAGCCGTCGGGCTGACGCAGGTCATGGCACAGGCGGGACTGTACGTCCCCGCCGAAAGCTGTGAGCTTAGCCTCGTGGACTTCATCTACACCCACTTCCCGAAGGAAGAGCAGACAGGCATAAACGCCAGCCGTTTCACCACCGAGATCAAGGAATTCAAGACTATAAGCGACACCATCACAGACCGCAGTCTGCTTCTGATGAACGAGTCGATACAGAGCACCACCCCCACCGAGTGTGTAGACACCGCCGAAGCGCTGGTAAGGATATTCTCGCTGATAGGTGTGCGGGGACTGTTCGCTACACACCTCATCGACCTCGCCCGCCGAGTGGACGACCTCAACACCGATCCCGACATCCGCTCGAGGTTCGTGAGTCTCATCGTCGAAGTGGACGAGCAGACCGGCGAGCGCAAGTACAAGGTCAGACAGGGGATACCCTCAACGACTGGTCGCTCCGCCGAGATTTTCGCACAGTTCGGCATAGACCCCGAAGAAGTGCGCCGCAGGTTAAAGTCGGAGTAACAGCGACTTCGCGTCAAAAAAAGATTACTCAAAAAGTCAAGACGAAAACGGAGATGTGTGTTATACTGTAATTACAGTAACGTTACCGAATTGCACCGAGGTGTACCATATGAATGAGAACCATGAAATAGTACCCGAATTCAGAAACGGATTTGCCGTTTTCGTCGCAGCGCTCGATTTCATCGAGCTGAATCTTACAGAGGATTTCTCGCAGGAGGACATTGCATCTGCCGCCTACTGCTCCCTTTCGACTCTGCAAAAGACATGGAAGTATGTCACTCATATGAGTATAAAGGAGTATATCAGCAAGCGCCGCATGACTCTTGCCAGCCGTGAGCTGCAAAACAGCGAGCTTTCGGTGCTGGATATCGCGATGAAATACGGCTACAATTCACACGAGGTATTCACCCGCGCATTCAAGAAGATCTGGGGCGTCTCCCCCAGCAGCTTCCGCCGCGAGTGGAAGGGAAGCCCTGTGCTATATCCGCGCCTGAATCCGGAGTATCTGGAAGGAGCGAGGATCATGAACGTTAAGAAATTTGATATCAGAGAGTTTTACGATTATCTCAGAGGTCAGGCGGGGACTTATGTGCTCTGCTTCGACATAATGCATCTCATGCCGATCAACGATAACCTGGGGCGCGAGGCGGGCGACAAGGTGATACTTGAAGCCTTCCGCCGTATCAACGAAGCCGCAGAGGAGAATATGATCTGCCTGAGAATGGGCGGCGATGAGTTCGTTATCATTACCGAATCGGACGACGCCGAGAAGGTCACCGCCATCGCCGAGAAGGTGCTGGAGCAGAACGGAAACGAGGTGCCTTACAACGGCGGCACGGTCGGGACTTCGCTGTGCTGCGGAGTCATCAAGATAGACGAGCATCTGAAATACTCGGTGATGTGCGAGGATTTCGACAAGGCGCTCGACCGCGCAAGAGCAAGCGGGAAAATAGAATTTCTGAGCTGACAAAAACGGCGGACAGTTTTGCGACTGTCCGCCGTGTGTTTATATTACGTAATCCGCAGGGTCGGTGAAGGCTTCCGACTTTATGACCTCGACAGCAGGGAACTGCTCTTTCAGCTTTGCCGCCAGCTTCTCGTGGAAGATGTTCTCGGTGTGGAAGTGCCCCGCATCGATGAGGCAAAACCGCTCGTTGCGAGCCGTTACAAAATCGCTGTGCTTGCAGTCTCCGGTGATGAGCGCGCCGCAGCCCTTTGCCTTAGCAGCACCCAGCAGACTTCCGCCGCTGCCCGAACATACGCCGACTTTTGTGATGCCGCCCTCGCAGGGAGTGAACCTTACGACCCTGCAGCCGAGCTTTTCCTTGCAGAGCGCCGCCAGCTGCTCTGCCGTGAAGCTTTCGGGAGTCTCGCAGATGTAGCCCATCGGCTTGCCCTCGTCGAAGTCGAGGGGTTCGATGGTCGTAAGCCCCAGCCGTTCGGCGAGCAGGTCGTTCATGCCGCCCTCAGCCGAGTCGAAGCTTGTGTGGGCGCAGATGGCAGCTTTGCCGAGGGCCGCTACCCGCACCGCAGGATTCTCAAGCGTTGCCACACGAATAGGACGGAATATCACAGGATGGTGCGAGATGATAAGCTCGCAGCCGAGACGCTCCGCCTCGTCGACTACTTCGTGGGTTATGTCAAGCGCCGTCAGTATGCGGGTGACTTCTATGTCTCTGCTGCCCGCGCAGATGCCGCTGTTGTCGTAGCTCTGCTGCAGTGAAAACGGTGCGATACTATCCAAAAAAATGTACACTTCTCCGACTGTCATGATCATCCTCCTATTCTGGCAAGCAGCTTGCCGGCAGCTTCCAGACGGCGTCTGCCTTCTTGCGAACCGCTGTCGGAAGAGAGTATCCCCTCGCCCGCGCGTTTCAGACGTTTAGCCGCTATGCGTATGTATTCCGCGCCGTCCTCCTCGTCGGGGTCGATGGCGCCCGAGTAGATGTACATCTCGTCCTTGGGGTAAGGCAGACCGCCCTCGGAAAACCTCACCCTCATGACCGAATATACGAACCTGCCGTCGCGCCGCGCAAGCTCCCTGACGACCTCGAAACCGTGGTCGTAGAGCCACTCCCGCAGTTCGTCGGGCTTGGTCATCGGCTGGAGTATCAGCGTACACTCCCTAGCCCATTCGCAGCGCGAGATTATGTCCGCGATAAGCTCGCCGCCCATGCCCGCGCAGATTATGTGAGTGATGTCGCCGCGGGGGACTGAATCCAGCCCGTCGGAAAGCAGGGGAGTCACCCTGCCCTTAAGCCCCTGCTCGGCGATAGTTCGCTTTGCAGATTCCAGCGGCATCTCGTTTATGTCGGCAGCAACAGCGCGTTCGCATATCCCGCTCTGTACCAGATACGCCGCGAGATAGCCGTGGTCGGTGCCGATGTCGGCGGCGCAGCGTCTTGTCGAGCCGTCCTGCTCCATAAGCTCCGCACACGCCATCAGACGTTTGTTTTCAAGCTTTATCATTAATTATCACCATTAATACTGATCCCTAAAAGTATGAAAGACAAATCTCGGCACTGATGCCTCGCCGCTCGTCGTCAAGCTCCCTTGAAGGGCGACAGCCCATCTGCGGTCGCTTTCCTTGATTGGCAAGTCCTCAAGCACCGATCTTTGTCTGCCATTCTTTTTGAAATCAGTTATAAAAAAGCCGCGCCGAGGCGCAGCTTTGAAGATAGGCTATCAGCCTTCAAAATGCTTGTTGAGCTTTGCAATAAGCTCGTCGGGGTCAACACCGTGAACCTCGCAGGCCTGCTCTACAGTCTCACCGCGGGAAGCGGGGCAGAAAAGGCAGTGCATTCCCATTTCGAGGAAGTACTCGGTGGTGCTCTCGTCAGCGTCCATGATATCTCCGATGATCGTATCTCTTTCTACTTTGAAAGACATTTCATTTCACCTCCAGTGACAGGAGCATTGTATACTCCGTAAGTATTATTATACCCTATATTGTGAGAAAAATCAATAGCGCCTGCACTATATTTAGAAAAGTTTCATATTTCGCCATGATATGCGTTTGAAGAAATGTTAAAAAAGTCTATTGACAAGCAGGTGTTATTATGATACAATATGATTGGTATATCATAACCATTTTTATAAAGAAGGAGAGATAGAACATGAACAAAAGACTTTTAGCAGGCGTTTTTGCGCTGGCGATGGTGTTCAGCACCGCTGCGGTTCCCGCTGCTGAGACAGGGCTGTTCACAAAGCTTTCGATCACAGCAAGTGCTGAGACCTATCGTGATTACGATTATACCGTAAAGACCGACGGCACTGTCAGGATCGACAAGTATACCGGCGAAGTGACCGAGCTTGAGATCCCCGCTAAGATCGACGGCAAGACTGTTACCGAGATCGCTAAGGAAGCTTTCTCAGGCGGAGCATTCACCTCCGTCTCGATCCCCGAAGGCATCACTTCTATCGGTGCCCTCGCTTTCGCAAGATGCTATTCACTTGAGAGCATCGACGTAGCTGAGACCAACAATAATTATGTCGCTATCGATAATGTACTTTACACCAAGGATATGAAGACTCTGGTGCTCGTTCCCGCGACCAGAACTGCCTTCAAGATCCCCGCTACCGTTCAGAAGATCGACGGTGCGTTCAATTACTGCAAGTCGCTGACTGAGGTGTACATCCCCAAGAGCGTTACAGACCTCGGCGAGTCGACTTTCCGCGGATGCGCTTCGCTCAAGAAGCTGGAGTTCCCCGCTACTGTTACGAAGATCCCCGCTTCCGTATGCTATGGCTGTACTTCTCTTGAAGAGGTGACTCTCCCCGAGAAGGCCGTTTCCATCGGCAGCGATGCTTTCTACGGCTGTGTTTTGCTGGAGACCATCACCATTCCCGATACGGTAAAGACCATCGGCAGCTGTGCTTTCGGCTATTATAACGACGGCACTTCCGAGAATGCGCTTATCCCCGACTTCAAGATCAAGTGCCACTCCGACACCGCAGCCGAGAAATATGCCAAGGATAACAAGATCGCTATCGACTATATCGCAGTATCTCTCGAAAAGGCAAAGATCACCGTTAACGATG